>NZ_LFKW01000153.1:60650-66347 GCF_001040865.1 Cellulomonas sp. A375-1
GGAGCGTCAGGCCGAGGTCCCCGCGCCGAGCCCAGGGCTCGGCGAGGATCCGCGGCCGGGACGCTGAGAGTGCGGGACCAACCGCAGACCCTCGAACCTGATCCGGGTGATACCGGCGTAGGGAGTCGGGAATCTCAGCTCCGTGGTCGTCGTCGACCGCGGGTCGGCGTCGCCCCGGGGCACCCCTCCTGCAGACCAAGGAGGAGCATCACCCATGGCGGGACCCACCTCGCACCGGCGCCGCACGCGCGCCCTGACCCTCAGCACCGCCCTCGGCACGGCCCTCGCGCTCGCCCTCACGGGCTGCTCCCTGACGAGCAGCGACGAGCCGAAGCCCGCGACCGACGCCACGGCCTCGCCCGACGCGGGCGCGACCACCGGCGGCACCGTCACCCTCGTCACGCACGACTCGTTCGTGCTGTCCGACGGCCTGCTCGAGTCGTTCACCGACGAGACGGGGATCGACGTCGAGGTCGTGCAGCCCGGGGACGCGGGCGCGCTGGTCAACCAGCTCGTGCTGACCAAGGACGCGCCGCTCGGCGACGCCGTGTTCGGCATCGACAACTCGTTCGCGTCGCGCGCCATCACCGAGGGCGTCCTCGCGCCGTACACCGCGCGCGGCGACGCGGCGGCCGACGCCGCGGGCTTCGCGGTCGAGGGGGACGACGACGGCGCGCTCACGGCGATCGACTTCGGCGACGTGTGCCTCAACGTCGACACGTCGTGGTTCGCCGAGCACGAGCTCGCCGCCCCGACCTCGCTCGACGACCTGACGAAGCCGGAGTACAAGGACCTGCTCGTCGTGCCCAACGCGGTCACGTCGTCGCCCGGGTTCGCGTTCCTGCTCGCCACGGTCGGCGCGAAGGGCGCCGCGTGGCCCGAGTACTGGACCGCGCTGAAGGCCAACGGGCTCAAGGTCGCCGACGGCTGGTCGGACGCGTACTTCACCGACTTCTCCGGCGGTGGCGGCCAGGGCCCGCGCCCGGTCGTGCTCTCGTACGCGAGCTCGCCGCCCTCGACCGTGCCGGAGGGCGGCACCGAGCCGACCACCGCGGCGCTGCTCGACACGTGCTTCCGGCAGGTCGAGTACGCCGGCGTGCTCGCGGGCGCGCAGAACCCGACTGGCGCGCAGGCTCTGATCGACTTCCTGCTGTCCGACGAGGTCCAGGCCGACATCCCCGGCTCGATGTACATGTACCCGGTGAGCTCGGCGGTCGAGCTGCCCGACGAGTGGACGCGCTTCGCGCCGCTCGCCGAGAACCCGTTCGAGGTCGCACCCGCCGAGATCGCGGCCAACCGCGACCTGTGGCTCACGACGTGGTCGGACACCGTGATCGGCTGACCGGGCTGACATGACCTCGACCCGCGCGACCTCCGTCGCCTCGACCCGACGCGCACCCCGCGGGGGCGCGCCGCTCGGCGCGCCCGGGGGCCCGTCGGGTCACGGCTCGTCGGGTCACAGCCCGTCGGGTCATGGCTCGTCGGGTCGTGGCGCCGGGCGCGGCGGTCGGCTGGGGCGGGGCGCGGCGTGGACGGTCGCGGTCGTCGTGCCGCTCGCGTTCCTCGTCGCGTTCTTCGCCTACCCGGTCGCGGTCATGGTGGGTCGTGGGTTCGTCGTCGACGGGCATCTCGACCTGTCGGGGTTCGCCGACGTGTTCTCGCGACCCCGCACGTGGCGGATCGTCGGGCAGACGCTCGCGCAGGCCGGGGTCGCGACCGTCCTGGCGGTGCTGCTCGGCGTGCCCGGCGCGTATGTGCTGTACCGGCACCGGTTCGCTGGGCGCGGCGTGGTGCGGGCACTCGTGACGGTGCCGTTCGTGCTGCCCACGGTCGTGGTCGGCGTCGCGTTCCGGTCGCTGCTCGTCGAGGGCGGCCCGCTCGGCTTCCTGCACCTCGACGGGACGTTCGCGGCGATCGTCTCCGCGCTCGTGTTCTTCAACTACTCGGTCGTGGTGCGCAGCGTCGGCGGGCTGTGGGAGCGGCTCGACCCGCGCGCCGAGCAGGCGGCCCGCGCGCTCGGCGCGACCCCCTGGCGCGCGCTGCGCACCGTCACGCTCCCGGCGCTCGCGCCCGCGATCGTCTCCGCCGCGTCGCTGGTCTTCCTGTTCAGCGCGACCGCGTTCGGCACGGTGCTGGTGCTCGGTGGCCTGCGGTTCGGCACGATCGAGACCGAGATCTGGGTGCAGACCACGCAGTTCCTCGACCTGCGGGCCGCGTCGGTGCTGTCGGTCGTCCAGCTCGTCGTCGTCGCCGGTGCGCTGCTGGTCGCGGGCCGCGCGCGCGGGCGTCGTGAGCAGGCGCTGACCCTGGCCGAGCCCGACCTCGTGGTGCGCCCGCTGCGGCTGCGGCGCCGCGCCGGGGAGCCGCGCGACGACGGCCTCGCGCTGGTCCGCGGCGCGACGGCGGTCACCGCGCTCGTCGTCGTGCTGCTCGCGCTCCCGCTCGTCAACCTCGTCGTGCGCTCGCTGCGCGTGGGGGACGGCTGGGGGCTCGACCACTACGTCGCGCTGTCCACCGTGAGCGGCGGCGTGACCGTGTCGGTGTGGCAGGCCGCGGCGACCTCGCTGCGGACGGCCGTCGACGCGACGGTCCTCGCGCTCGTCGTCGGCGGGCTCGTCGCGCTCGTGGTGTCCCGGCGGCCGCGTCGGCCGGTCGCGCGGCGCGCGATCTCCGGTCTCGACGCGCTGTTCATGCTCCCGCTCGGCGTGTCCGCCGTGACCGTCGGGTTCGGCTTCCTGCTGTCCATGCACGAGCCGTTCGGCCTCGACCTCGACCTGCGCCGCTCGCCGCTCCTCGTGCCCGTCGCGCAGGCGGTCGTCGCCGTGCCGCTCGTGGTGCGTACCGTGCTGCCGGTGCTGCGCGCGATCGACCCGCGCCTGCGCGAGGCCGCCGCGACGCTCGGTGCCGCCCCCGGGCGCGTGCTGCGCACCGTCGACGGTGCGCTCGCGCTGCGCGCCGGCGGGCTCGCGGTGGGGTTCGCGTTCGCGGCGTCGCTCGGCGAGTTCGGCGCGACGTCGTTCCTCGCGCGGCCCGACTCGCCCACGCTGCCCGTGGTGATCTTCCGGCTCATCGGACGCCCGGGAGCGGACTCGTACGGCCGGGCGCTCGCGGCGTCCGTGGTGCTCGCGGTGCTGACCGCGACCGTGGTGGCGCTGTGCGAGCGGCTGCGTCGCACGGGCGAAGGAGGCGAGTGGTGACGACGAGCGGGACGACACCGGGCACGACGACACCGGGCACGACGACATCGGGCACGACGACATCGGGCACGACGACATCGGGCACGACGAGCACGCGCGCAGGCGCGCCGGCGCCCCCGACGACGAGCGAGCCCGGCGGTGACGCGGCGCACGCGGCGGGCGAGGTCGCTCGGGCGGGTCTCGGAGTGCGGGACGTCGTGGTCCGGTACCCCGCGTCGCGTCGCGGTGCCGCCCCGACGACCGCCGTGGACGGGGTCAGCCTGGACGTGGCGCGCGGCGAGGTGCTCGCGCTGCTCGGTCCGTCGGGCTGCGGCAAGTCGTCGCTGCTGCGCGCGGTCGCGGGCCTGGAGCCGTTGGCCGGCGGCGACCTCACGTGGGACGGCGGATCGGTCGTCGACGTGCCGGTGCACCGCCGCGACTTCGGCCTGATGTTCCAGGACGGCCAGCTGTTCACGCACCGCGACGTCGCGGGCAACATCGCTTATGGCCTGGCCGGCCGGCCGCGCGGTCAGGTCGCCGCGCGCGTCGAGCACCTGCTCGAGCTCGTCGGGCTGCCCGGCGCCGGGGGCCGAGCCGTCGCGACTCTGTCCGGCGGTGAGCGGCAGCGCGTCGCGCTCGCGCGGGCACTGGCCCCCGCGCCCCGCCTGCTGCTGCTCGACGAGCCGCTCTCGGCCCTCGACCGCTCGCTGCGCGAGCGCCTCGCGCTGGACCTGCGCACCGCGCTGCTGGCCACGGGCACGACCGCGCTGTTCGTCACGCACGACCAGGACGAGGCGTTCGTCGTCGCCGACCGCGTCGCCGTCATGGCCTCCGGGCGGCTGCTGCAGCTCGGGACGCCCGCGGACCTGTGGCGCGCGCCGGCCGACGAGCAGGTCGCGCGGTTCCTCGGGTACGAGGCGTTCGTCGTCGCGGGCGAGGCTCCTGCGGCGCTGCGCGACGCCGTGCGCGCCCCCGCGGACGCGACGCTCGCCCTCCCGCCGGGCGCGCTCGTCGGGCCCGTCGCGTCCGCCGGGGACGCGACGCTGACGGGCATGGTGCTCGCCGTGCGCACGCGCCGTGGCAGCCCGACGCTGCACGTCGCGGTCCCCGGGATCGGCGAGGTCACCGTCGCGACGCCCGCCGTCGGCGTGCTCGACCTGCCCGCCGCGGGCGACGAGGTGCGGCTGCACGTCGTGCGGGAGGCGGTCGTCGTCCTCGGCCGCTGACCGACCCGACGCCGGAGGTGCGCCCGACCTTGTCGCGGGCTAGCGTCCAAGCAAGGAGCACGTCGCCGAGGTCGTCAGGCAGGTGAGGCTCGTGTTGGCCCTCGATCGTCGCGAGATCGTGTCGCTCGAGATCCCGGTGGGACTCGCAAGCGTCTGGGAGCACCTGCGTGAGCCCACGCTCGTGCGTCGTTGGTACGGCTGGGACCGGCCCGGCATCGACGACGAGACGCTCGCGTTCACCGACATCCCGACCGAGCGCCGCGACGTCGACCACGACGCGACGACCCACACGCTCACCTGGCCGAACCACGACGTCCTGGCGGTGACCGCCGCCGCGCACCAGCCGCACCTCACGCGGCTGCGCATCACCCGGCGCAGCCACGAGGCGTTGCCCGTGCGGTTCGACGGCAACATGGACGAGGTCGACGAGGACTGGATCGCGAACGCGCACCAGCTGCAGTTCGCGCTCGCCAAGCAGCTCGGGCGGGACCGGCGGACGCTGAGCGTCGTCGACCTCGACGCGGGCACGCGCCGGGACCGCCTGCTCGACCGCGTCGGGATGCACGGCGTGCACGGGGTGCCCGTGGGCGGGCACCTGGAGGCGCGTCGCCCGGACGGCTCGATGCTCGGCGGCAAGGTGATCTACAAGTCCGACCACCAGTTCGGCATCGACCTGCACGCGGTCACCGACGCGCTGCTGGTGGTGCGCGAGGCGCCGATCGGCTCCCACCCGCCGCACGGCACCGTGACCGCGGTCCTGTCGGTGTACGGCGTCGACTCCGCGACGTTCGACGACGTCGCGGCGCGCTGGTCGATGTGGTGGCAGGCCGCCGGAGTCCCCGCCGCCGCCTTCCGCTGACGCACCCACGCAGCCCGCGAGCCGCGGACCGCCCGCGAACCGCGGACCGCCCGCGAACCGCGGACCGCCCGCGAGACAGGGTTTGCTCCGGGGATGGCGCCGGATGGCCGGAGTGGGCGCTGGGTCGCGGGTGGGTGTCGCGGGGTGGGGTGTCCGGTCACCTGTCGGTGGGCGCGCGGGTGGGGATGAGCAGGTACGTCAGGACGTAGCCGACG
This sequence comes from Cellulomonas sp. A375-1, assembly GCF_001040865.1. Classification (NCBI taxonomy): domain Bacteria; kingdom Bacillati; phylum Actinomycetota; class Actinomycetes; order Micrococcales; family Cellulomonadaceae; genus Cellulomonas; species Cellulomonas sp. A375-1. The sequence goes on from NZ_LFKW01000153.1 coordinate 66,127, forward strand.
ACGAGAGCGACGTGGGCCACCCGCCCCGCGTGCGAGTGCCAGGCGACGACGCCCAGACCGATGAACGCGACCACGACGCCCGCGGTCATGAGCAGGAGGCGGCGGTCGTCGCGCCGACGCATCCGGCCGACCTGCCACGCGGCGAGCGCGCCGACGACCGCTGCGACGAGCGCGAGCAGGAGCACGGGTCCACCTCCGGCGCGGGACTCTACCGGCCCCGC
>NZ_LFKW01000153.1:66474-74709 GCF_001040865.1 Cellulomonas sp. A375-1
TCCCCGCTCCCCGCTCCCCTCCCCTCCCCGCGAGCCAGGGGTTGCTCAGGGAAAGGGGGCGGATAGCCGGAGCAGACGCTGGGTCGGGGGTTGGTGGGTGTGGGTGTGGGGCGCGGCGCAGTCCGGCAGGGCGTGGCAGAGGGGTTGTCTGCGATGTATCAACGATATATCGTTACGTCGTCGTCGATGTCCGACGACCCAGATGCCAGGAGGCACCCCATGCGAGAGCACGACGACTCCGGGTGCGGGAGACGCGACCAGCGCCCCGACCCGATCGAGAACCTCACCGGCCGCGAGCGCGGCCAACGCCGTCGGCGTCCCGAGCGCGGCCCCTGGGCGGCCGGCTGGGACGGGCCCGAGCGTGCCCGACGTGGCCCCGGCGGCCCCGGTGGACCTGGTGGCCCGGGCTTCGGGCCGCGTGGCCCGTGGGGCGACGGTCCTCGCGGACCGCGCGGGTTCGGCCCGCCCTGGGGCTTCGGTGGCCCCGAGGGTCACCGCGGCCGTGGCCGCCGGGCCGGGCGCGGGGACACCCGCGCCGCGATCCTGCTGCTGCTCGCCGAGCAGCCGATGCACGGCTATCAGCTCATCCAGGAGATCGACGAGCGCACGCAGGGGCGGTGGCGGCCGAGCCCGGGCGCGATCTACCCCGCGCTCTCGGCGCTCGAGGACGAGGGCCTCGTCGCGATCGTGAGCGAGTCGGGCCGCAAGCTCGCGACGCTCACCGAGGCCGGCGGCACCTACGTCACCGAGCACGTCGGCGACCTGGGCGACCCGTGGCAGGCCTCGTCGGACGACGATGCCGAGCACCCCGGCCGCGCGCTGCACCACGCGGTCGGCGCGCTCGCGGGCGCGGCCGAGCAGGTCGCCCGGACCGGGACGGCCGCCCAGGTCGCGCGGGCCGTCGCCGCGATCGACGCGGCCCGCCGCGACCTGTACCGCCTGCTGGCCGACGAGCCGACGGACCCCCCGACCTCGGCGGACCAGCCCGCCACCGACCCGCAGCCCTGACCGGCGCGCGCGACGACGAGCGTCCGCCGACCGTGAGACCCGCTGGTTCGCGCCGACGCAGAGCGCCGACGCGAGCCGTCAGGGTGTCGTCTGTCCGTGGGCCGTGCCGAGCTTGAGCTGCCACTCGCCGGAGCACCCGGCGGGTCGGAAGCCCAGGTCGACGTTGATCGCGAGCATGTGCCCGTTCTCCTCGGCGTTCCACGTGTCGATGCGCCGGGCGTCGGGCCGCGCGGCGGCCAGGCGCTGCAGGTTCGTCGCCTTGAGCAGCATGCCGAGCCGGTGCCCGCGGTGCGCCGCGGCCACGAGCGTGTCCTCCTGGTGCACGAGGTCGCGCACCGGGGGGACCTCCATGAGCGTCGTGTACCCGACGAGCGCGCCGGACGGGACGTGCTGCGCGACGGTCGTCCAGCTCTGGATGCCGCGCTTGACGTGCTCGTCGTCGTGGTGGCGCACGCGCGCCGCGTCCCACTGGTCCTGCTCGTACTCGAGCCCGCCCATCGGCGGTGCGTCGCTCATCTCGGTGTAGAGCGCGGCCATCGCCTCGACCCACTCGTCAGGGACCGGGCCGTCCCAGCTGACCGTGCGGTAGTCGTCGCCCGCGGCCAGGGCGGCGCGCGCCCGGTGCTCCTCGACGACGGCGGTGTCGAGCGGCAGCGGCAGCACCGAACGCCGCGCGACCTGCTCGAGGTCCCAGCCGCGCTGGGTCAGGAACCGTACGCCGGCCTCGTCGAGCGGGACCCGCCCCGAACCCGTGGGTGCGGTGAGGGACTCCGGGCCCTCGGGCGGCTCGGCGCGGTGGTCGGTCTCCGCCATGAGCGTGGTGCGGCCGTTCTCGCGCGCGAGGGCGAGGCACGCGTCGAGGATCGTCGAGCCGACGCCGCGTCCGCGGTGGGCGGGCCGGACCGTGGCGCCGACGTACGCCCAGGTCAGGTTGTCCTGCTGCGGGAGCACCACGACGCCCGTGCCGAGCACGGCCTCCAGCGGGATCTCGTCGTCGGGGACGTCGGCGTGCTCGTCGTCGAGCGCGACCAGGCGGACGAACGTCTCGTACGGCTTCTCGCGCATCGCCTCGAGCATCTCGGCGGGCTCGCGCCGGTAGTCGTCGGTGCCCCAGACGGAGCGCGACACGTCGTTGCACGCGTCGACGTACGCGCGCAGCAGTGCGGCCCCCGGCTCCGTCGCCGTGGCCGTCACGGGTACCTCTCGGACGGTGGTCATGGACGTCAGCGTGCGCCCGGGTGGGTCCTGCGCGCCACGCAATTGCGGACGCCTACGCTCGGGGCATGAACTGGCTCGAGGTCATCGGCTGGACCGGCTCCGTGCTGGTCGTCGTCTCGCTCATGCAGGCCCGCGTGCTGCGCTTCCGGGTGATGAACCTGGCGGGTGCGGCGATCGCCACCGCGTACAACATCGCGATCGACGTGTGGCCGTTCGCCGCCATGAACGCGGCGATCACGATCATCGACGTGTACTGGCTCGTGCGCCTGCTGCGCGAGCGGCACGACGAGGCCGCGTACGAGGTCGTCGAGGTCGCTCCCGACGACGCCTACCTGGGCCGGGTCCTGGCGGTGCACGCGTCCGACATGGCGAAGTTCGAGCCCGGGCGTGGCGCCGTGGCCGCGGGTCCCGGCGGGGTCGCGGGCGGGGCGCCCGACGAGGCGTCGGCCGCGTTCCTCGTCGTGCGGGGCGACGAGACCGTCGGCGTGGTGCAGGTGCGCGACGAGGGCGCGGGCACGGCGCGCGTGCTCATGGACTACGTGACGCCGCGGTTCCGGGACTTCACGCCCGGGGAGTTCGTGTACCGCCGCTCCGGGGTGTTCCGCGAGCGCGGGTTCGAGCGTCTGGTCGTCGACCCCGTCCCGGCGAACCGGGACTACTTCCGGAGCGTGGGCTTCGCGCCCACCACCGACGGCACCTGGGTCCGCGAGGTCGCCGCGGCCTGACGCGGTCGGGCCGGGGGCACGCCACGACGAGAGGGCGCGCCGAGTCGCAGGAAGACCCTCCCTCCGTCGTCGTCCCGGCGTAGAGTTCGCATCGCCGAACTTCTGATGGAGGATGACCGAATGACGCAGGCTCCCGCGGCGGCGCGCACCACGCTGCGGCGACCGGCACGCCGCCCCCGCGGCCCGCTGCTGCTCGGGCCGGCGTTCGTCGCCGCGATCGCCTACGTCGACCCGGGGAACGTCGCCGCGAACCTCACCGCCGGGGCGCGCTACGGGTACCTGCTGCTCTGGGTGCTCGTCGCCGCCAACGCCATGGCCGTGCTGGTGCAGTACCAGTCGGCCAAGCTCGGGCTGGTCACCGGGCGGTCGCTGCCCGACGTCCTGGGGGACCGCCTGCGCCGCGGGCCGCGGCTCGCGTTCTGGGCGCAGGCCGAGCTCGTCGCCGCCGCGACCGACATCGCCGAGGTCGTCGGCGGGGCCATCGCGCTGCACCTGCTGTTCGGCGTGCCGCTGTGGCTCGGCGGCGTGATCGTCGGGCTGGTCTCGCTCGCGCTGCTCGGCACGCAGGACCGGTTCGGCCAGCGCCGGTTCGAGCACGTGATCGTCGCGCTGCTGGCCGTCATCACCGTCGGCTTCCTCGCGGGGCTCGTCGTGAGCCCGCCCGATGCGCGCGGCGTGCTGTCCGGGCTGGTCCCGCGGTTCGAGGGCAGCGACTCCGTGCTGCTCGCCGCGTCGATGCTCGGCGCGACCGTCATGCCGCACGCGATCTACGTGCACTCCGCGCTCGCGCGCGACCGCCACGGGTACGCCGAAGCCGGGCCGTGGCGCGACCGCCTGCTGCGCGCGACGCGCTGGGACGTGGGGCTCGCGCTCGTCGTCGCCGGCCTGGTCAACATCGGCCTGCTGCTGCTCGCGGCCTCGGGCCTGCGCGGGGTGCCGGGCACGGACTCGATCGAGGGCGCGCACGCCGCGATCACCGACGCGCTGGGCCCGGTCGTCGGCGTCGCGTTTGCGATCGGGCTGCTCGCCTCGGGGCTCGCGTCGACGTCGGTCGGGTCGTACGCCGGCGCGACGATCATGGCCGGGCTGCTGCACAAGCGGATCCCGATCCTGGCGCGCCGCTCCGCGACCATCGTCCCCGCGGTGCTGCTGCTCGCGTGGGGCGCGGACCCGACGTGGACGCTCGTCGTGTCGCAGGTCGTGCTGAGCTTCGGCATCCCGTTCGCGATGATCCCGTTGGTCCGGCTCACGCGGTCACGCGAGGTCATGGGCGAGGCGCGGACGCGCACACGCCTGCACGTCGTGCTCGTCGCGGTCGTCGCGCTGGTCGTCGCGCTCAACGGCGCGCTGCTCTACCTGCTGCTCGCCGGCTGACCCGCGCCTGCGTCCGGTGTGCCGTCGGCGCGGGGAGTGCCGTCCTCGGCGTCGGCGCCGACGAGTGCGGCGCGGCGCGAGCGCAGGTGCCGGAGCTCGGCGGGGCTCGTCGCCATCGCGATCGCGCGGTCGTACGCGCGGACCGCGTCGTCGACCTCGCCCGCGCGCGCCAGCAGCTCGGCGCGCACCGACGGCACGCGGTGGTGGTGCGGCAGCGCGTCGTCCAGACCCTCGAGCAGGGCGAGGCCCGCGCTCGGCCGCTCGGCCTCGGCGAGCGCGACCGCGCGCGCGAGGCGCACGACCGGCGAACCCGTCACCAGCTCGAGCTGCAGGTACAGGTCCGCGATCACCGGCCAGCGCGTCGCATCTGGCGTCGGGGCGGTCGCGTGCTCGGCGGCGACCATCGCCTGCAGCCGGTACTCGGTCGTGAGCCGGGAGTCCGTGCGCTCCGGGAGCGACTCGAGCAGCGCGACGCCCTGGGCGATCTCGTCGTGGTGCCAGCGGGCCCGGTCCTGGTCCGGCAGCAGGACGAGGTCGCCCGCGTCGTCGAGGCGCGCGTCGCGGCGCGAGTGCTGCAGCAGCATGAGCGCGAGCAGCGCACGGACCACGGCTTGGCCCGGGAGCAGCTCGTCGAGCGTGCGGGCGAGCCGGATCGCCTCGTTCCCCAGGTCGACGCGCAGCCCGTCCGTGCCGGGCTGGTAGGCGGAGGTGAACATCAGGTACACGACCGTGGCCACCACGTCGAGGCGGTCCGCGAGTGCCTCCGGAGCGGGCGTCTCGAACGGGATGTCGGACGACGCGAGCCGCTTCTTCGCGCGCGTGATCCGCGCCGCCATCGTCGTCTCCTGCACGAGCTGCAGCCGCGCGATCTCGCTCGTCGGCAGGCCGACGACGAACCGCAACGTCAGCGCGACGCGGTCGTCGGCCGCGATCGCGGGGTGACAGCACGCGAACACGAGACGCAGCTGCTCGTCCGCGACGTGCCCGCCCGGGTCGACGGCGACCGCTGCGGCGGCCAGCGCGCGCATCTCGTCGTCGACGGCCATCAGGGGCTCCTTGCGTCGGTGCACGGCCTCGCTGCGGAGGCGGTCGAGCACGCGTCGGCGCGCGGCGGTGAGCAGCCACGCGCCCGGGTTGGTGGGCACGCCCGACGAGCGCCACGTGCGGGCTGCGGCCTCGAACGCGTCGGCGGCGGCGTCCTCCGCGAGGTCGGGGCGGCGGTACTGCGCGACGAGCAGCGCGACCACGCGCGACCAGCTCGACCGCCACGCCTCGTCGAGCGCCGCGCGGACCGGGTCGTCGTGCTCGTCGGTCATGCCGGGCTCGTCGTCGGGCCGTCCATCCCACGTCCTTCCCTCGTCGGTCTCACTCTGCCCGCACCGGTGGCGGCCGTCGAGGGGATGACGCGCGCGGCCGACGCCACTCGACAGGTCGACACCCGACAGGTCGACACCCGACAGGTCGACCCCCGACAGGTCGACACGCTGAGGCGCGGCGCCCTCTCAGGACGCCGCGCCTCGGTGCCGGGCAGTGCGGCTCGGTCGGCTGCCCGGTCGGCTGCCCGGTCGGCTGCTCGGTCGGCTGCTCAGTCGCCGGAGCTTGGAGTCCCCTCGCCGACCGACTCCTCGGGCGACTCGTCGGAGGTCGGGGTGCCCTCGGCTGCCTCGTCGAGCGTGAGCTCGAGCGTCCCGGTGTCGATCTCGGGGGACTGCCCGACCGTGCCGTCGGCGAGCGTCGGCACGACCTGCGCGACGAGCTCCTGCGTCGGCCACCACGCGGCCCACACCCCGCCTGCGACGCTCGCCTGCACGACGCTGCCGTCGCTGAGGTGCACGTCGACGGACGTCACATCCGCCCCGACGCGCCCGATGCCGTACCCCCACGGCTCGTCGGAGCCGACCCCCTCGATCCCACCCGTGGCGTAGGTCGCCCCGTCGGCCGTGGGCGTCGCGTCCGGCCCCACGACACCGACGCTCAGCTGGGTGTCGGGCGCCGTCTCGGCGGTGCCGGGGTTCTGGGCACCGACGTCCCACGACGTGACCGCGTCGCCTCCGGCCCCGGACAGCACCATCGACACCCGCGTGCGCGGTCCGATCAGGCACGACTGCAGCCCGGCCCCGGAGCTGAGCACGGTGAACGTCGTCTCGCCGCGGCGGTCGGCGAGGACCGCCTTCGCGTCGGCGAGGTTCGTCGGAGCGTCCGGCCCGGTGCCCGCGACACCGGTGCGCAGCGCCAGGCACTGCTCACCGGCGGCCGCGGTGTCGGCCGCGTCGAGCTGCGCGGGCACCGCCGTCCAGCCCGCGAACGCGGCCGTGTCCGTCGGGTTGGGGAGCACGAGCGTGACGACCGCAGCGGCCGCAGCGGCAGCGCCGACGAGGCCGAGCCGCGCCGCGCCCCTGCGGCGGCGCGGCGCGAGGTCGACCACGGTCGTCGGGGCGGTGCCGGCGTCGATGCGGGCGTGCAGCAGGTCGTGAGCGGCGGCGAGGCCGTCGGGGTCGATCGTGCGGTCGGGCCGCAGGTCCGTGAGGTTCAGCGGGGCCATCGGTCAGCCTTCCTGGGAGACGAGGGTCAGGTCGGCGCGCGCCTCGGGTGCGCCGGGCTCGGCGGCGACCGCCGCGTCGAGCCGTCGGCGCGCACGATGCAGACGCACCTTGAACGCGGTGGTCGAGCAGCCGGCCACGGCGGCCGCCTGCGCGGGCAGCAACCCGTCCCACGCGACGAGCAGGAGGGCCTCCCGCTCGATCGGGGTCAGGGCCGCCAGGGCTCGCAGCAACGCGTCGCGTTCGAGGACGACCTCGTCCGGTGCGGACGAGTCGGGGGCCACGACGGCGTGCAGGCGAGCGAGCTCGTCTGACAGCACGCGAGCGCGGTGGCGCGAACGGTGGTGGGACGCGACGGTGTTGCGGGCGACGACGAGCAGCCAGGGCAGCGGCTCGCCGGGGACGTCGACCAGCCGACGCCACGCGACCAGGAACGTCTCGGCGACGATCTCGGGCGCCTCGTCGCGGGCGACGTGACGCAGCGCGTAGGCCTGGATCCGCGGCGCGTACCGGTCCCACAGCTCGGAGAACCGCTGCGCGTCGCTCGGCTGGTCTGTGCTCACACCCAGAAGTGTCCGCGGCGACCCGGGGGTTACGTCAGGCGCTCGTCGACCTCGTCGCGCCCCTGGGCGGTGCCCTCGCCCAGGCCCTCGTCCGGGCCCTCGTGCAGGTCGCCCCCGTCCGCGTCGCCCCCGTCCAGGGGCTGCTCCTGCTCGTCGGTGTGCGCGACGTGCCGCAGCTGACGCCAGATCACGACGACGAACACGGCCGAGCCGGCGAACGCGAACCAGAACGGCGCCGTCACGCCGTAGTGCTGCGCGAGGGCGCCGCCGACCGCCGACCCGATCACCAGCCCGCCGAAGACCCCGACGAGGTTCACCGAACCGACCCGGCCCTGCAAGGCGGTCGGCACGGCGCGCTGACGCACCGTCACGCTCGTCGTGCCCCACACGAACGCGTGCGCGCCGAAGACGAAGAACACGCCCATCGCGACCCACGCGGTCGTCGTCAGCGCGAGCGCCAGGTGCGTGAGGGTCTCGATGATGAGGCCGATCCGCATGAGGTTCGCGAGCGTGACCCGCCGCGTGAGCCACCCGTACGTCGCGGTCCCGACGAGCCCGCCGACCGCCTGGACGGTGGTGATGACGCCGAACCCGACCGCGCCCAGCCCGAGGCGTTGCTGCGCGTAGAGCACGAGCACCGACCACGCGGCGCCGAACGTCACGTTGAAGATGAAGATCGTCAGCACGAGCGTGCGCACGGCGGGGTGCCGCCAGGTCCAGCGCACGCCCTCGGCGATGTCCGCGCGGATGTGGCTGCGCTCGTGCCGCTGCAGCCCGTGCGGGGGCAGGCGCAGCCGCGAGACCAGC
>NZ_LFKW01000153.1:74753-77601 GCF_001040865.1 Cellulomonas sp. A375-1
ACCCGCCAGGACGAGCACACCGTACGTCGCGAACGGAGTCGCCTGACCCACCGCGAACATCGCCGCGCCGATCGGTGGGGCGATCATCTGGTTGATCGTGAGGAAGCCCGCCTGGATCCGCTGGTTGGCGGCGGCGAGGTCGTCGCGTGCGACGAGCATCGGCACGAGCGTGCTCGACGCGTTGTCCGCGAACGTCTCGGCGGTCCCGAGCAGGAACAGCGCCGCGAGCACCAGGGCGATGGGCGCGGCGTCGAGCACCACCGCGGTCGCCAGCATCCCGACGACGAGCGCGCGCACCACGTCGACCGTGATGACGAGCCGGCGGCGGTCGAGCCGGTCCGTCAGCGCGCCGGCCCACAGCCCGAACACCAGCGGCGGCAACCACTGCACGGTCGCCGCGAGCGCGACGAGGAACGCGTCGTGGGTGCGGGAGGCCACGAGCAGGGGGCCGGCCGCGAGCACCAGCCCGTCGGCGAGGTTCGTCGTCCAGGAGGACGCGAGCACCCACCGGAAGCCGGTGCCGAGCCGGCGCGGCGCGAGCAGCTCGATCGGGTGAAGCACCGGGTGACGATACCCGGACGGGGGACCGAGGGCCCTGGTCAATTGTCCAGAGTGTGGGACGATGAGGGGTGCCGGCGACCCCGGCGCCACTCCAGCTGAGTCCCACGAGGAGCACGTCGTGTCCGCCGTCACCCTGTCCCCCGCCCGCCCCGCCTCCCCCGCTCTCGGCATGCGACTGCGCCGGTTCGTGGAGAGGGTCCGCTGGACCCCCGCGCCGCGCTTCGAGGGGTCGCCCGCGCGCCGCCTGGCGTACGTCGGGTACCTGGTCGGCAGCATGGTGGCGTGGGTCCTGGTCGGCCTGGGCGTCTCCGCCCTCCTGGGCGCTCTCCTCTCCTGACCCTCGGAGCACTGCTCCTGAGCGCCGCGCGCGCACTGCACGCGGGTGCATGCGCGCCGCCCCCGGTTCGCGGGTTCGGCGTAGCGGTTCGTCGTGCCCGCGCCGGTTCGTCGCTTCGGGCCGACGAACCGGTGTCCGAGCAACGAACAGCTGCTCCCTAGTGCCGTGGGTGGCTCAGCGCGTGCGCGTGACCAGGGCGCGCCGAGTGCGCACGGTGGGCCGTGCCGGGTCGGTGTTGTCGACGACGAACGTGGCTCGACTCGCCGGCTCGCATCGCGCGAGGTAGATCCGCTGGCCCTCGACGTAGCGACGGTTGGCCTCGTCGCCCGGATCGGCCGGGCAGCCGTCGCGGACCGCCATCCGCGCGAACGTCTCAGCGAAGGGCACGTCAAGGAACACCGAGACGTCCCAGACGCCGGCGAGCTCGTCGCGGTGCAGGAAGATCCCGTCGACGACGAGGACGGCGTCCGCCGGCGCGACGCGCTGCGGCTCGTCGACGACCTCGTCGGACGCGACGTCCCGGATCGCCGCGCGGTACCGCCGCTCCCCGCCCGGAGCGAGCGGCCGCAGCACCTCACGGCGGAACGCGTCGTAGTCGTAGGAGTCGAGGAAGAATCCCTCGGGCGAGCGCGCCCCGCGCCGGTACCGCTCCACGCGCGGCCGGTGGAACCCGTCCACGGACACCCGCACCACCGGGTGCCCGTCCTCGCGGAGCGCGTCCCCGAGCGCGTCGGCGAACACCGTCTTCCCGGCGCCGTCCACTCCGTCCACGCCGACGAACGTGACGTGCCCGGCCCGCCGAGCACCACTGATCGCCGTGCCCACCGCCGCCACGACATCGTTCCTGCTCATGACGGGCACGCTAGCGGCTGGCCCCCGCCGTCTCGGGCTTCGCGCTCCGCTGTTCGTTGCTCGCGCACCGCTTCGTCGGTCCGAGGCGACGAAGTGATGCGCGAGCGACGAAGCGCCGGGTGGTCGGGGAGGGGCAGCCCCATCACCGCGGCGCCGGCAGGAGGTCCTGGCGGAGCCGCGCGTGTGCGAGCTCGCCGACCGGGACGTAGGGCTGGGCACGCGCGACGACCGAGCGCAGCGAGTCTGCCTTCGTCACGTGGACGCTGTGCCACCCCGCCTCCGCGATCGCGTCCCGGCGGACCTTCTCCTCGAGCAGGCGCGCGCGCTCGTCGCCCGCGTACTTGCCCAGCCCGTCGTACTCGATGAGCAGCCTCCACCGCGGCCACCCGAGGTCGGCCCAGAACGTGCCGCGCGCGGTCTCGACGCGCACCTGGGTCTCGGGCGGCGGCCAGCCGGCGACGGCGAACGCGAATCGCGCCCACGTCTCTCGTGCCGACTCCGCGCCCTCGTCGGCGAGCTCGAGCAGGGCGCGTGCGCGAGCCGTGCCGTTGCCGCGAGCCTGCTCGGCGATCGCGACGACCGAGTCACGTGGCAGCCCTGCATGCAGCGCGCTGTCCGCGACGACCAACGCGGCGAGCGGCGTCGCCGTCCTGAGGCAGTCCCACGTGGTCGACGCGAGGTCGGTGACCGGCAGGCCGGCCAGCACGACGACGCGCGCGTGCGCGGGAATGCCGAGGTGGCGGGCGACCAGCGGGTCGTTGCTCCCGCCGCCGCGATGCTCGTGACGCACGTGCGTGACCTGAGGGACGTCCCAGAGCGCGAGCCCGTGGAGCAGCGCGGCGGTCTCGTGGCTGAACGCGTGCGCCGAGCTGATCCTTGCGTGCACACCGACTGCTCTGGCGATGGCCATGGCCCGGGCGGAGGTCCCGTTCGGCACGTAGGCGCCTCGGGTCGCGGGGATCCATGCCCCGGTCCGCACGCGTGCGGCGGCGAGCTCGCGGGGGACGTCGCGCGCGAGGTGCACGGCGGGGAGCTCGAGCGTGCGTGGGGCCGGGCCAGAGCCGGGACGACGAGGCATGGGGCCGGACGCTGCCACCG
>NZ_LFKW01000153.1:77712-83963 GCF_001040865.1 Cellulomonas sp. A375-1
CCCCAGCCCTGGAGCTCAGGGCCATGCGATCCACCCGGCTTGCCTGTGCCGGTTCGTTGGTCGGGTGTCGGTTCGTCGGTGGGGAGCGACGAACCGGTGCGGAGTCGACGAAGCGAGGTGGCGGGTCGACGAAGCGACTGGTGAGCCGACGAACCGGGGTGGTGGAGGGGTCAGGGGGTGGTGGGGGCTGTCGTGAGCCAGGTGTCGAAGGCCTCGTACGTGCGGGGGCGGCCCAGGAACGACTCGACCAGGTCCGCCGCGTCGCGGCTGCCGCCGGGGGCGAGGATCTGGTCGCGGTAACGGCGCCCGACCTGCTCGTTCATCAGGTCGTCGCCGAAGGCCGTCAGCAGGTCCTTCGCGATGACCAGGCTCCAGAGGTAGGTGTAGTACGCCGGGCCGTAGCCCTCGAGGTGCCCGAAGCCGGTCACCTGGTGGGTGTCGGGCAGCGGGGCGAACGGGCCGAAGTGCTCGTCGACCTGCGCGGTGAACGCGTCGAGGTCCTCGGGCGGTGTGGCGTGCAGGCCGTAGGACAGCGCGGTGAAGTTGAGCTGGCGCCGGGTCCACGAGCCGCGGCCGAACTCGTCGGCCCGGCGCATCTTGGCGACGAGCGACGCGGGGATCGCCTCGCCCGCGTCGTCGGTGGCGAACGAGCCGAGCACGCCCGCGTCCCACGCCCACTCCTCGAGGAGCTGCGACGGGGCCTCGACGAAGTCCCACTCGGTCGCGACGCCCGAGAACTCGGCGTACCGCTGGTGCCCCCCGACGATCTCGTGGACCAGGTGGCCGAACTCGTGGAAGAAGGTGCACACGTCGTCGTGCTCCATGCTCCCGGTGGGGAAGTTGCACACGAGCACGCCCTCGGGCAGCCGGACGCCGGCGATGCCCGGCACGAGCGAGAACTGCGCGGCGTGGTTGAACTTGCCCGCGCGCGGGTGCATGTCCAGGTAGAACCGGCCGATCCGCTCGCCGTCGGACGCGACGTCGTAGACCTCGACGGACGGGTCCCAGACCGGCGCGGTCACCGACGTGAACGTGAGGCCGAGCAGGCGCCCGATCGTCGACATCACGCCGTCGCGGACCTTGTCGTAGCGGAAGTAGCGGCGGACCTCCTGCGCGTCGACGTCGTACTGCTCGAGGCGGACCACCTGGTCGTAGTACAGGCTGTCGGCGGGGGTGACCGCGGTGGCCGAGGGGTCGTCGCGCCGGAAGCGCTCGAGGAGCACGGCGACGTCGCGCGCGGCGGGCTCGGCGGTGAGCGCGTCGAGCCGCTCGATGAGCTCGCCGATCGCCGCGCCCGAGCCGATCATCTTGACCTCGGCGTCGTAGGACGGCCAGTCCGGGTAGCCGAGCAGGTGCGCGCGCTCCTCGCGCAGCGCCAGCAGCTCGGCCAGCACCGCGCTGTTCTGCGGGTACGCGATGCGCAGGTACTCGCTCGTCAGGGCGCGGCGCACGGTCGCGTCGTGCGCGTAGGTGCGCACGGGGATGAGGTCGGGGTACTCGGTGGTCAGGGTGACGAGGCCCTCGTCGTCGGCGGGGTGCGACGCGAGGAAGTCCTCGGGGAGGCCGGCGAGCTGCTCGGGGCGCACGCGGATCGACCGCGCGCCCTCACGGATGTTGCGCGAGAACTCGAGCCCGAGCTCGGTGCAGCGCTGGGCCAGCGCGCGCAGGCGGTCGCGCTCGGCGGCGGTCCGGTCGACCCCCGCGCGGCGGAAGTCGCGCAGCACGTGCTCGTGCAGGCGCTGGGCGTCCGCGTCGAGGCCCGCGGGGTCGGTCGCGCTGAACGCCTCCCAGAGCTCGCGGTCGAGCCCGCGCTCGGTCGCGAGGTCCTCGGCGGCCTGGGCGCGCTCCTCGGCGCCCTCGCGGAGCGTCGCCGACGGGTGGACCTCGGCGAGCAGGTGCGCCGCGGCGGACGCCTGGCCGAGTGCGACGTCGGACGCGTTCCACAGCTCGAGGACCTCGGTGGCGCTGCGCGTGGTGCCGTCCTTGAGCGTCGCGAGGTGCGTGCGCGCCTCGTCGAGCGCGGCGTCGATCGTCGTGGTCAGGAAGTCCGTCCACCCGGCGTCGTCTGCGGGCAGCGTGAGGGGCTCGAGCGTCATGCGCCGCAACCTACCCGCGCGCACCCACGCGTGGCCCGCGCATTCGCGCCGGCGGAGCCCGCGATTTTCCACGGCCCGTTCCGGGTGGCGCGCGTCACACCCATCGCTACTGTCGTGCCATGGCGGACACCCAGCAGCCCGGCTTGGACGGACCTGCGTCTGACGTGCTCTTACGCGCCGGAAGGTTCTTCACGCGCTGGGACGAGACCGACGACGGTCGCGCCGTCTTCCGCGAGGGCGGACGACGCGGCGACGTGTTCTACCGCGACCGCTGGCGGCACGACAAGGTGGTCAGGTCCACGCACGGCGTGAACTGCACCGGCTCGTGCTCGTGGAAGGTCTACGTCAAGGACGGGATCATCACGTGGGAGGCGCAGCAGACGGACTACCCGTCGGCGGGCCCCGACCGTCCCGAGTACGAACCCCGAGGCTGCCCGCGCGGCGCCGCGTTCTCCTGGTACACGTACTCGCCGACGAGGGTGCGCTACCCGTACGCGCGCGGCGTGCTCGTCGAGATGTACCGCGAGGCGAAGGCGCGCCTGAAGGACCCCGTGCTCGCATGGGCCGACATCACCGGCGACCCGGTCCGCCGACGGCGCTACCAGCAGGCGCGCGGCAAGGGCGGCCTGGTCCGCGTCACGTGGGACGAGGCCGTCGAGATGGTCGCGGCCGCGCACGTGCACACGATCAAGACGTACGGCCCGGACCGGTGCGCGGGCTTCTCGCCCATCCCGGCGATGTCGATGGTGTCGCACGCGGTGGGCACGCGGTTCATCCAGCTCATCGGCGGCGTCATGACCAGCTTCTACGACTGGTACGCCGACCTGCCGGTCGCGTCCCCGCAGATGTTCGGGGACCAGACGGACGTCCCGGAGTCGGGCGACTGGTGGGACGCGACCTACCTGATGATGTGGGGCTCGAACGTCCCCGTGACCCGCACGCCCGACGCGCACTGGATGGCGGAGGTCCGCTACCGCGGCACCAAGGTCGTCACGGTCTCGCCGGACTACGCGGACAACACGAAGTTCGCCGACGAGTGGCTGCCCGCGGCGGCCGGGACCGACGGTGCGCTCGCGATGGGCATGGGCCACGTGGTGCTCAAGGAGTACCTGGTCGAGCGTGAGGTCCCGTTCTTCCGCGACTACGTGCGCCAGTACACCGACCTGCCGTTCCTGGTGACGCTCGAGGAGCGCGACGGCGCGTACGTCCCGGGCCGGTTCCTGCGGGCGGAGGACCTCTCGGACCAGGACCTGTCCGACGAGGGTGCGGCGGCCGACCCGGTGACCGCTCCCGACGGTGAGGCCGCCGCGTGGAAGACCGTGCTCCTGGACTCCGCGACCGGCCGGCCGGTCGTGCCGAACGGGTCGTTGGGCTTCCGCTACACCGACTCGGGCGAGGGCCGGTGGAACCTGGACCTCGAGGGCGTCGTCCCTGCGCTGAGCATCCGCGACGCGCGCTCGTCGTCGGCCGCGGCGTCGTCGGACGCAGGCTCGACGGACCCGACGACCGAGGCCGTCGAGGTGCTGCTGCCGCGGTTCGACGACCCCGGCGGCACGGGCGCGGTGCAGCGCCGCGGCGTGCCGGTCACGCGCGTCAACGGGCACCTGGTGACGACGGTCTTCGACCTGACGCTCGCGCACTACGGCGTCGGCCGCGACGGCCTGCCGGGCCAGTGGCCGACGGGCTACGACGACGCGACGCAGGGCTGCACGCCCGCGTGGCAGGAGCAGCACACGTCGGTCCCGGCGGACGCGTGCACGCGCATCGCGCGCGAGTTCGCGACCAACGCGGAGAAGTCCGAGGGTCGCTCGATGATCATCATGGGCGCGGGCATCTGCCAGTGGTTCCACGGCGACGCGACGTACCGCGCGATCCTCGCGCTGCTCGCGTTCACCGGGTGCTTCGGGCGCAACGGCGGCGGCTGGGCGCACTACGTCGGGCAGGAGAAGTGCCGTCCGCTGACGGGCTGGATCTCGCTCGCGAACGCGCTCGACTGGTCGCGGCCGCCGCGCACGATGACGGGCACGTCGTACTGGTACATGCACACGGACCAGTGGCGGTTCGACGGCTACCAGGCCGACGAGCTCGCGTGGCCCCTGGCCGACGGGCACCTCAAGGACCTGCACACCGCCGACACGATCGCGACGTCCGCGCGCCGCGGCTGGATGCCGTTCTACCCGCAGTTCGACGCGAACCCCCTGGACCTCGCCGACGAGGCGAAGGCCGCGGCGCAGGACGGCTCCGCGCCGGACCCGGCGTCGCACGTCGCGGGCCGGCTCAAGGACGGCAGCCTGCGGTTCGCGGTGGAGGACGTCGACGCGCCCGAGAACTGGCCGCGGACGCTCGTGCTGTGGCGCTCGAACCTGCTGGGCTCGAGCGCGAAGGGCGACGAGTACTTCCTGAAGTACCTGCTCGGGACGCACTCGAACGTGCAGGCGCCCGAGCCGACGGCCCGGCCCAGCGACGTGACGTGGCGTGACGACATCCCCGAGGGCAAGCTCGACCTGCTGGTCAGCGCGGACTTCCGGATGACGTCGACGACGATGCTGTCCGACGTCGTGCTGCCGGCCGCCACCTGGTACGAGAAGCACGACCTGTCGTCGACGGACATGCACCCGTTCGTGCACGCGTTCTCCCCCGCGATCGACCCGCCGTGGGAGGCGCGCAGCGACTTCGACGCGTTCCACCTGGTCGCGCAGCGGTTCTCGGAGCTGGCGCGCACGCACCTGGGGGTCCGCAACGACCTGGTGAGCGTGCCGATGCAGCACGACACCCCGGGCGAGATGCCGCGCGACGGCGGGGCGGGCGGCGACTGGCGGCACGGCGACGCACCGGCCGTGCCGGGCGTGACGATGCCGCTGCTGCAGGTCGTGGAGCGCGACTACACCGCGATCGCCGACAAGCTCGGCTCGCTGGGCCCGCTCGCGTCGACGCTGGGCTTCACGGTGAAGAACGTGACGTACCGGCTGGAGCACGAGGTCGAGCGGCTCGGCAAGCTCAACGGCGTGATGCTGGGCGGCGCCGGTGACGGCCGTCCCGCGCTGGACACCGACGTGAAGATGGCCGAGGCGATCCTGGCCCTGTCCGGCACGACGAACGGCGAGCTCGCGACGCAGGGCTTCCGCACGCTCGAGCGCCGCGTCGGCAAGGAGCTGCACGACCTCGCGGAGGGCTCGGAGGAGAAGCGGATCACCTTCCCGGACACGCAGGCGCGGCCGGTGCCGGTGATCACGTCCCCCGAGTGGTCCGGCTCGGAGACGGGCGGGCGGCGGTACGCGCCGTTCACGGTCAACGTCGAGCGGCTCAAGCCGTGGCACACGCTGACCGGGCGCATGCACCTGTTCCTCGACCACGGCTGGATGAAGGACCTGGGGGAGGCGCTGCCGATCTACCGCCCGCCGCTGGACCTGCACCGTCTGCTGGGTGAGCCCGAGCTGGGCCCGGACGGCGCCAAGCAGGTCACGGTCCGCTACCTGACGCCGCACAACAAGTGGTCGATCCACTCGGAGTACCAGGACAACCTCCTGATGCTGTCGCTGTCGCGCGGCGGCCCGACGTGCTGGATGTCGCCCGCGGACGCCGCGGCGATCGGGGCCAAGGACAACGAGTGGATCGAGTGCTCCAACGCGAACGGGATCTTCGTCGCGCGGGCCGTGGTCTCGCACCGCATGCCCGAGGGCGTCGTGTTCGTGCACCACGCGCAGGAGCGCACGATCGACGTCCCGAAGACGGAGAAGACCCGCCGACGAGGCGGCATCCACAACTCGGTGACGCGTCTGCTGGTCAAGCCGACGCACCTGATCGGCGGGTACGCGCAGCTGTCGTACGCGTTCAACTACCTCGGCCCGACGGGCAACCAGCGCGACATCGTCGCGACGATCCGCCGTCGGTCGCAGGACGTCGAGTACTGAGGCGGGGGACGACATGCGTGTGATGGCCCAGGTCGCCATGGTGATGAACCTCGACAAGTGCATCGGGTGCCACACCTGCTCGGTGACGTGCAAGCAGGCGTGGACGAACCGCGCGGGCGTCGAGTACGTGTGGTTCAACAACGTCGAGACGCGCCCCGGGCAGGGGTACCCGCGGCGGTACGAGGACCAGGAGCAGTGGCACGGCGGGTGGACGCTGAACCGCAAGGGGCGCCTGACGCTGCGC
>NZ_LFKW01000153.1:84031-95825 GCF_001040865.1 Cellulomonas sp. A375-1
CCTGTCGATCTTCGCGAGCCCGGTCCAGCCCGAGCTCGAGGACTACTACGAGCCATGGACGTACGACTACGAGACGCTCGTCGAGGCACCCCTGGGTGACGACTTCCCGGTGGCCCGCCCGAAGTCGCTCATCACGGGTGAGGACACGAAGGTCACGTGGTCGGCCAACTGGGACGACAACCTGGGCGGCACGTCCGAGCTCGGGCACCTGGACCCGATCGTCGAGAAGGTCCGCCGCGAGTCCGAGGACAAGATCCGCTTCGAGCTCGAGAAGACCTTCATGTTCTACCTGCCGCGGATCTGCGAGCACTGCCTGAACCCGTCGTGCATGGCGTCGTGCCCGTCGGGCGCGATCTACAAGCGCGCCGAGGACGGGATCGTCCTGGTGGACCAGGACCGGTGCCGCGGCTGGCGGCAGTGCATCACCGGCTGCCCGTACAAGAAGATCTACTTCAACCACAAGACCGGCAAGGCCGAGAAGTGCACGTTCTGCTACCCGCGCCTCGAGGTCGGCCTGCCGACCGTGTGCGCCGAGACGTGCGTGGGTCGCCTGCGGTACATCGGGGTGTTCCTCTACGACGCCGACCGTGTCACCGAGGCTGCGTCCGTGCCCGACGAGAAGGACCTCTACGAGGCCCAGCTCGACCTCATGCTCGACCCGCAGGACCCGGCGGTGCTCGCCGCGGCACGCGAGCAGGGCATCCCGGCGGACTGGATCGACGCGGCCCGGCGCAGCCCGGTGTACGCGCTGGCCAAGACCTACCGCGTCGCGCTCCCGCTGCACCCCGAGTACCGCACGATGCCGATGGTCTGGTACGTCCCGCCGCTGTCCCCGGTGGTCGACCTGCTGCGTGACCAGGGGCACGACGCCGAGGACCACGGCAACCTGTTCGGCGCGATCGACGCGCTGCGCATCCCCGTCGAGTACCTCGCGGAGCTGTTCACCGCGGGCGACACCGAGATCGTCACGGGCGTGCTCAAGCGCCTGGCCGCCATGCGCACGTACCTGCGCGGCATCACGATGGGCGACGGCGCCGACGAGGCCGTGGCGCAGTCCGTGGGCATGACCGGTCAGGCCATGTACGCGATGTACCGGCTGCTCGCGATCGCCAAGTACGCGGACCGCTACGTCATCCCCAAGGCCCACGAGGAGCGCGGGCACGAGCTCGAGGAGCTCGGCTGCTCGCTCGACTACGACGAGGGCCCGGGCATGTACGAGTCCGCGGCGTTCGGCGAGGCGTCCGGCCGGCCCGTCCCCGTGGCCGTCGAGACGTTCCACGCGCTGCGCCAGCGGCAGACGTCGGAGGGGATCTCGCCGTCCGAGGAGATGCGCGGGCGGGTCAACCTCCTGAACTGGGACGGCGTCGGGACGCCGCCCGGGCTGTTCCCGGCGCACGACGCACCGGACGCCCGGACGCCCGCGCAGCAGGACGAGGGGGAGAAGTGAGGCGGCTGCGTCCGGACCGTCGTCGCACGAGCACGTCGTCGGACGCCCGCACGACGAGCCCGTCGTCGCGGCCGGCGAGCCCGTCCTCGTCGCGCCCGCCGAGCGCGACGGCGACGACGCGCGTCGTGCACCAGGCGGCGTCGTGGTGCCTGGGCTACCCCGACGAGGCGCTCGTCGAACGGCTCCCGCTGCTCGCTGCCGCGGTCGACGAGCTGCCTGCGGGCCGCGCGCGGGAGGGCCTGCGCACGTTCCTCGACCACGCCGCGGCGACGCCGCTCGACGTCCTGCAGACCGACTACGTGCACCTGTTCGACCTGTCGCGCAAGCAGGCGCTGTACCTGTCGTACTGGACCGACGGCGACACCCGCCGGCGCGGTGAGGTGCTCGCGGCGTTCAAGGAGCGGTACCGCGCGAGCGGGTTCCTGGTGGACACCCACGGCGAGCTGCCGGACCACCTGCCGCTCGTGCTGGAGTACGCGGCGCTCGCGGACCCCGACGACGGCGCGGCGCTGCTGCAGGAGTACCGCGCGAGCCTCGAGCTCACGCGGTTCGCCCTGATCGAGTCGTCGCCGCCGTACGCGGGCGTGCTCGAGGCGGTCTGCGCGACGCTGCCCGGCGAGTCGCCCAAGGACAAGGCTGCCGTGCACGCCATGGCCGCCGCGGGCCCGCCGAGCGAGTCCGTCGGCCTCGACTCGGCCGACCCACGCCTGCTGCCGCTCGCCGGCTACGGAACCGCCGGCTACGGAACCTTCGACGGGAGTGCCTGATGGACGTCGTGCTGTGGGGGGTGCTGCCGTACCTCGTCGTCGTGACGTTCGTCGGCGGCCTCGTCTGGCGGTACCGCTACGACCAGTTCGGCTGGACCACGCGCTCGTCGCAGCTGTACGAGTCGAAGCTGCTGCGGATCGGGTCGCCGCTGTTCCACTTCGGGCTGCTGTTCGTGATCGTCGGGCACGTCGTCGGGCTGCTGATCCCGGAGTCCTGGACGGACGCCGTGGGCATCACCGAGGGGATGTACCACGCGGGCGCGCTCGGCATCGGCACGATCGCGGGCATCGGCACGCTCGCCGGGATCGTCATCCTCATCGTGCGCCGCCGCCGCACGGGACCGGTCTTCATGGCGACGACGAAGAACGACAAGCTCATGTACGCCGTGCTGACCACGGCGATCGTGACCGGGCTCGCGACGACCGTGATCGCGTTCAGCCAGGGCCACGACTCGCACAACTACCGCGAGTCCGTCTCGCCATGGTTCCGGTCGCTGTTCACGCTGCGGCCCGACGTGGACGCCATGGCCGCGGCGCCGCTCCAGTTCCACCTGCACGTGCTGCTCGGGCTGGGCCTGATCACGCTGTTCCCGTTCAGCCGGCTCGTGCACGCGTTCACCGCACCCCTGCACTACCTGTTCCGCCCGTACGTCGTCTACCGCAGCCGCGACCGCCGGCCGACCCCGGGAGCCTCCGCGCCGCGGCGCGGCTGGGACCCCGTCGGCACGCGCGACCGCGACCGCTGACGGCCTTCATCCACCGTTCCTGCAGGGGAGAACCATGAGCGCCTCGACGACGAGCGCACCGGCCACGACGGGGCGCGCCCTGAACCTGGCCCTGGCCACCTGGACGTTCGCCATCACGTTCTGGGCCTGGAACCTGATCGGGCCGCTGGCCGTGCGCTACACGGACGAGCTGTCCCTGTCCGCGCCCCAGAAGTCGCTGCTCATCGCGACGCCCGTGCTGGTCGGGGCCGTGGGCCGGGTCCCGGTCGGAGCACTGACCGACCGGTTCGGCGGCCGGCGCATGCTCGCGGTCCTGAACGTCCTCTCGGTGGTGCCGGTGCTGCTCGTCGCCTGGGCCGGGACCCAGGCGTCGTACCCGCTGCTCCTGGTGTTCGCGTTCTTCCTCGGCATCGCCGGCACGTCGTTCGCGGCGGGCATCCCGTTCGTCAACGCCTGGTACGAGCCGGCCCGACGAGGGTTCGCGACCGGCATGTTCGGCATCGGCATGGGTGGCACCGCGCTGTCGTCGTTCTTCACCCCACGGTTCGTCAGCTGGTTCGGGTACGTCCCCGCACACCTGATCATCGCGGCGGCTCTCGCGGTCACCGGTGTCGTCGTCTGGCTGCTGGCCCGCGACGCGTCGGCCTGGAAGCCGAGCACGCAGGCGGTCCTGCCGAAGCTCAAGGCCGCCGCCAAGCTCACGGTCACCTGGCAGATGTCGTTCCTGTACGCGGTGACGTTCGGCGGCTTCGTCGCCTTCTCGACCTACCTGCCCACGTACCTCAAGGACGTGTACGACTTCGACCTGGCCGGTGCCGGCACGCGCACCGCGGGCTTCGCGATCGCCGCGGTGATCGCCCGCCCCATCGGTGGCGTGCTGTCCGACCGGACCCACCCCAAGGTCGTCGTGCTGGTCTCGCTCGCGGGGGCCGCGGTCGCGGCGGTCCTCATGGCGCTCAAGCCCCAGCCCGAGATCCCCGCGGGCATCGTGTTCGTCGCGATGGCGTTCTTCCTGGGCCTCGGGGCCGGTGGCGTGTTCGCGTGGGTGGCCCGGCGGGCACCCGCCGATCGCGTCGGCGCGGTGTCGGGCGTCGTCGGGGCGGCGGGCGGCCTCGGCGGCTACTTCCCGGCGCTCGTCCTGGGTGCGACGTACAACGAGGTCACGCACTCGTACACGGTCGGCCTGGCCCTGCTGGTGGTCACGGCGACGATCGCGCTGCTCTACACGCTGTGGCGCCTCCCGCGCGAGGACAGCACCCGCTCCACGCACGCCTGAGGGGCTCCCGCGTCACGTCGTCGGATCAGTGCCAGATCGTGAGCTCTCGCTGACGACCTTGCGGCTTGACGACCTTGCGCCGGAGCTGGGTCAGGGGTGGCTCGGGGACTCGTGGGCGGCGTGGGCGGCCGGCTCGATCTGGAACGTCGAGTGCTCGACGGAGACGTCGAAGTGGTGAGCGACGCACTCCTGCAGCGTGTCGAGGATGCGCGGCACGTGACCCGTCTGGAAGCAGCCCTGGTCGACCACCACGTGCGCGGACAGCACGGGCAGGCCGGTCGCGATCAGCGACGCGTGCAGGTCGTGCACGTCGACGACGTGCTCCACGCCGAGCAGGTGCTCGCGCACGTCGTCCAGGTCGAGGCCCGGGGGCGTGGTCTCCAGGAGCACCGACGTGGCCTCGCGCAGGATCTTCAGCGCCCGGGGCAGGATCAGCGCGCCGATCAGCAGGCCCGCGACCGCGTCGGCCTGCTGCCACCCTGTCGTCTCGATGACGACGGCCGCGACGATCACGCCCACCGAGCCCAGCGCGTCGTTGACCACCTCGAGGAACGCCGCGCGCAGGTTCATGCTCGAGGAGCGCCCGCCGGCGAGCACCGCGAGCGCGACGACGTTCCCCACGAGGCCGATGACGCCGAACACGACGAGCTCGCGCGCGGGGACGTCCGGTGGCTCGAACAGTCGCTGCACGCCCTCGACCAGCACGTACACGCCCACGGCGAGCAGCACCGCCGACTGCGCGAGCGCCGCGAGCACCTCCGCGCGCCGGAAGCCCCACGTGCGCCGCGCGGTCGGGGGGCGGCTCGCGAGCGTCGCGGCGACGAGCGCGATCGCGAGGCCGGCCGCGTCGGTGAGCATGTGCGCGGTGTCGACGAGCAGCGCGAGCGAACCCGTCAGCAGCGCCCCGACGGCCTGCGCGACCAGGATCGTGGCGGTGATCCCGAACGCGACCGCCAGCCGCGTGCGGTTCGCCGAGTCCGGCCCGTGGCCGTGGTGGTGGTCGTGGCTCATCGCGGTCCGTCCGTCGCGCCGGTCGCGCCCGGCACGCCCGTCGGGCCCGTCACGCCTGCACCACGCGCGCGAGCTGGTCGAGCGCGGCGACCGGGTCAGGGCCCACCGGCGTCAGGCCCACCGACGTGGCACCGACCGTCCCGAGCGCGGCCAGCCGCGCACGGACCTGCTCCGGTGTGCCCGCGAGCGCGAGCTCGGCGACCCACTCGTCGGGCAGCGCCGCCGCGAACGCGTGCGCGTCGGCGCTCGACGCCCGCAGGCGCGCGAGGTCGTCGGCGAACGGCAGCCCGACGAGGTGCGGCGCCCAGTCCGGTTCGCCGATCCACATCAGCCCGGGGCGCGCGGCGGCCAGCGCGGCCGACTCGTCGTCGTCGACCGCCGCGACGCCGTACGCCACCACGCGGTGCGGCCCGGGCGCCGCGATCTGCGCGAGCGCACCGCTCACGTACTGCGGCGTCGTCGGCTCGGCGAGGATCGTGCCGTCCGCGACCCGGCCCGCGACCGCGAGCGACCGCGGCCCGCGCACGCCCAGCAGCACGTCCGGGACCACGTCGGGCACGGACGACGTCTCGAGGGCGACGCCGGTCACGCCGAGCTCGTCGTCGTGCACCGTGCCGCCCCGCAGGAGCGTGCGCAGCGCCTGCGTGTACGCGCCGAGGAACGTCAGCGGGCGGTCCGGCCAGGCGCCCACCGCTCGCATCCAGCCCGGCATGCCGTGGCCGATCCCGAACGTCACGCGCCCCGGGAACAGCTGCGCGAGCGTCGCCGCCTCCATCGCCGCGAACGCCACGTTGCGCACCGCCGCCGGCAGGATCCCGATGCCGACGTGCACCCGGTCGGTCGCCGCGAGCACCGCCGCCGCCTGCGCCACACCGCCGCGGAAGCCCAGGTCCTCCACGACCCACAGCTCGTCGAACCCGAGCGCGTCCGCGCGGCGGGCGAACGGCAGCACCTGGTCCGCGGGCAGGTCACGGGGCAGCAGGACACCGACGGCAGGCGTGGTCATGGCGCCAGTCTGCCTCCTCCCGGGAGGACCACGTCACCCACGTCGTGGCGCGAGAGCCCACCCGCCGACCCCACCGAGCAGCACGAGACCCAGCCCGCCGAGCAGCATCCCCGCGACGCGCTCGTCGGGCGCCGCGGCTTGCTCGCCGCCGGCCATCTCACCTGTGTCGACCGTCTCGAACCGCGCGGTCGCCAGCCCGTCCCCGACCTGTTCGACCGGCTGCTGCGCGCCCTGGTCGTACCAGCCGTCGTCGTACAGGTACCCGTCGTCGTACCCGTACCCGTCGTCGTACCCGTACACGTCGTCGTACCCGTACACGTCGTCGTACCCGTACACGTCGTCGTACCCGTCGTCTTCGTCGGACCAGGAGGCCGGACCCATCGGGGAGGTGGTGACGACGAGTCGGCTCGTGCTGGCCGTGCTGGTCGTGCTGGCGGCGCCGGAGAGCAGCAGCGCGCCCAGCGCGGCCAGCAGCGCGCCGACCACCGCGACGATGACGAGCACGCGGTGCCTGCGCCACAGCGCCGATGTCGCTCGACCGACCTGCACCACCGCACGACGGGCGCCCGGGTGCCGGCCCAGCGCCCAGCCGGCGACCGCGCCGATCGTCCCGGTGCCCAGCGCGACGAGCACGATCCCGATCACGAACCCGGCGGACGGGCCCTCCACGGCGATCCCGACCATGGATCCGGTCCCGTAGGCGAACCACTCGCCCTGCCGGTAGCCGACCCGCGATGGCCAGCCCGCAGCGACGAGGTACGCCCCGAGCAGGACGATCACCGCACCGACGACTGCCACGACCAGGGGCGCACGGCGGTCGCGCGGCGAGGCCGGGAGCTCTGAGGGCACCCGCGCATCATGGCATCCGACTGTGCCCGGTGTGGCCGGAATCGCGCGCATCGTCCGGCTCGCGGCGGTGCGTCGTCGTCGGCGCACCGTGGCACGATCGGCGGGTGCCGGAGCCTGTGCTGATCGAGGGGTGTGACCTCGGGTGCGCGCGGCTGCTCGTGCTGCTGCGCGCGCGGGTCGCCGAGCTCGAGGTGGGGACTGTCGTGCACCTGTCCACGTCCGACCCGATCGCGCCGATCGACCTGCCGGTGTGGTGCCGCATGACCGGCCACGAGTACCTGGGCACCGTCGCCGGGACCGAGGTGCCGACCTACGCGGTGCGCGTCGTCGCGGCGCCCACGGCGACCGACCCGGCCAACCCCTGGCGCCGCGCCGCGCCGCAGGACTAGGCGACGACGAGCTCGGTCCCGTCGGGCGCGTTGTCGGCCATCGCGACGCTGCGGATCGCCGGGTCGTCGTAGGTGTTCCAGTAGTACGTCGTCGTCCTCGACGAGAACAGCCCGGTGTAGATGGTCGTCTCGAACTCGCCCGAGCCCATGGCCGCGCAGCCGTCCACCATCGCGACCTGCTGCAACGTGTGGAAGGCGCGGCTGACGTTCTCCTCCTCGCTCGTCTTGTCCGGGTAGTGCGCATTCACGTAGGCGGCACGCACGAACCGGGACGTCGAGTAGTAGTCGCCGGGGATCCCTCGCATGTGGGATCCCGAGCCGAACGGGCTCAGGTGCGCCCGGCCGAGCACGCTCGGCTCGGGGAAGTCGGGTGAGACGTTGAGGTAGTTGCGCAGGTTCTCGTGGTGCCACGCGAAGCCGGGCTGGTTCGCGAGGACGTCGACGTCGTCGTCGAACAGCTGCACGCCCTCGCTCGTGCTCTCCACGACGATCGCGCGCGTCGCGTCGCCGACGATCCAGTGCAGCAACGAGCTCGGGTACTTCTCGTTGATCGGACGGTCGACCACGACGACGTGCTCGAGCGCGGCCTCGACCTCGTCGACGGAGGTGAACTGCGAGGCGACCCAGAGCGGGAGCTCGAACGCGGCGACGTTGGTCGCACCCTCCACGGGTCCCTCCGCGTACGTCGCGTACCCCGGGAAGTTGAGACCGGCCACGGCCAGGCCTGCGTCGTTCCCGCAGTCGAAGTACAGCGGAGTATGGTCCTCGACGATGCCCATCCCGATCACGGCGTGCTGGATGCCGGGCACGGCGCCGAACGGCGACCGCGTCGCGTAGCCCGTCGGTGTCACCACCACCCGCTCGCCGTACCCGGTGGTCCAGTCCAGGTTGCGCGCCAGGTAGAGGTGGGTGCCGTCCGAGAACCTGATGCTCGTGCACATGCCGATGCCTTCGATGCCGTGGAGCTGGCCCTTTCGTCGAGCATGCCCCCTGGCGCCACGAGGGGCACGTCGTGGCGAGACCGCCGGCGGTCGCCGACGTCACGGTCGAGTGGTTCTACGCTGAGCCAGCAGACGGCTGCCGCAGGGCGCGCCCGGGTCGCCGCGAGGTGTGCGCACCCGGCCGATGCGTCCTGCCCGGCCGTGACGACCGTGGGCAGGCGGCCGTCCACGACGAAGGAGGCTCCCGTGACCAGATCGGCGCCGCAGCCGGCCGTCGAGCGCATCGTCGAACCCGTCGCGCACGCACTGGTCGTCGGCGTCGTGCCCGGGCAGCCCGAGCTCGTCGTCCGCACCGCCGCGCGCTGGGCGCTCGCCGTGGGCGGGACGCTGCACCTCGCGTACGTCGACACGGGGCGGTACGTCGTCGAGGAGCACCCGGACGGGACCGTCCGGCACGCGCCGGTCGACCCGGACGGGGTCGACGACACGTGGGACACGGTCGAGGCCGACCTGCGCGCGTGGGTCGAGGAGCTCCTGGGCCCGACGAGCGCGCCGACGCGCATCCCGACGGGCATCCCGACGAGCTCCCCGACGAGCGCGGCGTCTGCGGCAGTGCCGTGGGTGCTGCACTACCTCGCGGGCCGGCCCGACCGTGCGCTGACCCACCTGGCGCGCGCGGTGGACGCCGCCGCGATCGTCGTCGGCACGCGCGCACCCGGGCCGGGGTCGAAGCTGCGCGAGCTCGTCGACGGCTCGGTCGCGGTCCACCTCGCGCACCACCAGCACCGCCCGGTGCTGACCGTCCCGCTCGACGTCGTCGACTGGACCGCCACGAGGTCGCCGTGGTGAGTCGGCGCGAGCACCTGAGGCTCGTCGGGCTCGTGTTCGTCGGCGGGGCCCTCGGGACGGCGCTGCGGGCGGGGCTCGAGGGCGCGTTCGCGCAGCCGACGGGCTGGCCGTGGGCGACGTTCGGGATCAACCTCGTCGGCTCGTTCGTGCTCGGTCTCCTGCTCGAGCGCCTCGTGCGCGGCGGTCCCGACGAGGGCTGGCGGCGGTCCGTGCGCCTCGGCTGCGGCACCGGGGTGCTCGGCGGGTTCACGACGTACAGCACGTTCGTGCTCGAGGTCGAGCGCCTCGTCTCCGACGGTGAGACGACGATCGCGGTGGCGTACCCGCTGGTCAGCGTGGTGCTCGGGCTCGTGCTCGCGGTCGCCGGGATGGTCGTCGCGGCGCGGTTCACGGGTCCCCGGCGGCGACCGACGACGCACGAGCGGCCCGCCGCGTGATCTCGCTGCTCGTCGCGCTCGCGGGCGGACTCGGTGCGGTCGCGCGGTTCGAGGTCGACACGCTCGTCGCGCGGCACAACCGCTGGACCGTGCCCGCGGGGACGCTCGTCATCAACGTGACGTCGTGCGTGCTGCTCGGGATGGTCGTCGGGTGGGTCGCGGGGCACCCGGCGGCGGGCGACCTCAAGGACGTGCTCGGCGTCGGGTTCCTCGGGGGGTACTCGACGTTCTCGACAGCGAGCGTCGAGGGCGCGCGGCTGCTGCGCGCCGGTCGCACGCGCGCCGCGGTGGTGCACGCGGGCGGCATGCTCGTCGCGAGCCTCGCGGCGGCCTGGCTGGGCCTGGCGATCACGTCCTGACGCCGCACCGCCGGGCACGGCAACCGGCGTGCGTGTCGTCGGTAGGCCGGGCGGGTGGCTGCCGCGCGGCGGCGCGCGGACGTGGCGGACCCTGCGGCTAGGTTGTGCGCGTGGTTCCCGACGGCTCGCGCGACGACGTCGCGGCCCTCATCGCCGCCAGGACTCCGATCGTCGTGCTGGAGACGGCCGACGAGGCCGCGGCGCTCGACCTCGTCGTGCGGTCCGCGCTGCGCGTCGCGGGCGGGGGCGGCGGGCGGCCCGTGCTGCGGTGGAGCGTCACCGACGGCCTGCGCAGGCTCGACGTCGACCTCGGCGGCGCGCAGCGGCACAACACGGACGCGTCGACGGTGCTGCGCACGATCGTCGAGAGCGCTGTCCCCGCCGTCTACATCCTGCTCGACCTGCACCCGTGGTTCGAGGACCCCGTCGTCGTGCGGCTCCTCAAGGACGCCGCGCAGGCCCCGCACGCCAACCGGAGCACGGTCGTCCTGGTGTCGCGCTCCGTCGAGCTGCCGCACGAGCTCGAGCACCTCGCGGTGCACGTCCCGGTGGCGTTCCCGTCGGTCGCCGAGCGCGCCGCGATCGTCGACGACACCATCGCGCAGTTTGCCGCGACGTCCGGGCAGCTCCCGCACGTCGACCCCCAGGCCCGGGACCTGCTGGTCCGACGGCTCGCTGGGCTGTCCCGCAGCGACGTCGCGCGGCTCGCGCGCGGGGCGGTCGTCGACGACGGCGCGATCACCGTGCGCGACGTGCCCGTGGTCGAGCGGGCGCGGTTCGACGCGCTCGCGGCCGACGGCGTGCTGTCCTACGAGTACGCGACGGTCGGGCCGGGCGACGTGGTCGGGCTCGACCGCATGATGCAGTGGATCGCGCTGCGGCGGCCCGCGCTCGACGGCAGCGCACCGCACCTCGAGGCGCCGCGCGGCGTGCTCCTGCTCGGCGTGCAGGGCTGCGGCAAGTCGCTCGCCGCCCGCGCCGCCGCGTCCGTCCTGGGCGTCCCGCTGCTGCGGCTCGACCTCGCGGGCGTGCACGACAAGTACGTCGGTGAGTCCGAGCGGCGCCTGCGTGACGCGCTGGCCGCGGCCGACGCGCTCGCCCCCTGCGTGCTGTGGATCGACGAGATCGAGAAGGCCGTCGCGTCGTCCGACGGTGACGGCGGCTCCGCGCGGCGCGTGCTCGGCACGTTCCTCACCTGGCTCGCCGACCGACGTTCGTCGGTGTTCGTCGCGGCCACCGCGAACGAGATCGCGGCCCTGCCGCCCGAGCTCGTGCGCAAGGGCCGGTTCGACGAGATGTTCTTCGTCGACCTGCCCGACGAGGCCGCGCGCGCCGCGCTCCTGCGCCTGCACGCCGCGCGCCGTGGTCTGGCGCTGCGCGACGACGAGCTCGCACCGCTCGTCGCCGCGTCCGCCGCGTTCTCCGGCGCCGAGATCGAGCAGGGCGTCGTGTCCGCGACCTACGCCGCGCACGCGAAGGCCGTGCCGCTCGACGCGTCCGCGGTGCTGGCCGAGCTGCGCACCACCCGGCCGCTCGCCGTCGTCATGGCCGAGCGCGTCGCGCAGCTGCGCGCGTGGGCGTCGGCGCGGGCCGTCCCCGCGCGCTGACCGCCACGGGCAGTACCCTCGGGCACCTACCGGACAAGGGGGGGCAGACGTGAGGACCGACGTGTGGCTGGCGGACCTGCAGGAACAGGCTCGACGACGGCTCGAGGACGCCGCGGAGCTGCAGAGCAGGG
>NZ_LFKW01000153.1:95835-98153 GCF_001040865.1 Cellulomonas sp. A375-1
GGGCACCGTGACGGTCACCGTCGACGCGACCGGTCACCTGCTCGACGTGCAGTACGCGAGCGTCGGGGACCTCACGCCCGAGCGGCTGCGGACCGCGACGCTCGAGGCCGTCGCCGCCGCGCGCGCAGCCGGTGACGCGCAGCTCGTGCGCGCCACCGAGGGTCTGGTCGGAGCGGAGTCGCTGCAGGACATGGTCCGCGGCCGCGTCCCGGAGGAGACCCGCACGGCGCTCGAGAGCGAGCTCGCCAGGTACCGCGACGACGCCGGTCGGGACGCCGTCCGATGAACGGGTTCGAGGTCGCCTACGACGCGCTCGCGCACGGTGCGCGCGGTCACGACGCGCTCGCCGCCGAGACCCGGTCCGCGCAGCGTGCGCTCGCCGGTGCCCGACTGCCCGAGGGTGCGCTCGGCAAGCTGCCGCAGTCGCAGGAGATCGCCGCGACTTTCGCCGGGCAGTACACGGCCGTCGAGACCGGGCTCGACGGGCTGGTGCGGGCGTTCGAGCAGATCAGCACGGGCCTGGGCCTGACGATCGAGACGTACCGCGACGGCGACACCGCCGTGGCGGACGCCTTCCGGGTGGGTGAGCGCTGATGTCGGCGGGTGCCGCGGTCTCGGCGTGGGACAAGGTGTCCGGGTGGATGGGCGGGCTCTCGGGCGCGATCGACGCGATCATGAAGCCGCTCGTCGACCCGCTGACCGAGATGTTCGACTCGGTGACGGGCGACTCGCAGGAGGTCCGGTCCGTCGCCGAGCGGTGGCGCTCGCTGTCGCGGACGGTCGAGGCGCTCGAGCGGCACCACCGCGAGGTCATCGCGCCGGTCGCCGCGTCCTGGGACGGCGAGGCTGCGGACGCGTTCTCGGCGCTGATGCGGGAGCTGGACGAGGAGATCCGGCAGCTCGCCGACGGCGCAGGCCAGACGGCGGACTTCCTCGACGACGCGGCCATGGAGGTCGAGCTCGCCGAGGAGCTGGTCGCGGGGATCATCCGCGAGCTCATCGAGTGGGCTCTGCTGACGCTCGCGGTGAACGCCGCGCTGGCGATCGTCACGGTCGGCGCGTCGGCGGTCGCGGGCGCGGTCGCGGCGGCAGCGGAGGCAGCCGTCGCCTACTCGCGGATCGCTGCGGTGCTCACCAAGGTCGCGTTGGCGTTGCAGCGCATCGCGACGCTGCTCAAGGCCGTCAAGGCGATGCGGTTCTTCTCCATGCAGGGTCTGCTCTTCAAGACCATCCTGGTCAAGGGCATGCTGCTCAAGCCGGTGGTCCGCGCGGGCACGGGCCTGACCGGCAACCCGCTCCAGGTCACGGGTGACACCCTGCGGGACCTGGCTGCGATCGCCGCGGACGAGGTCGACGACGTGCTCGACGGGAACACCGACGTGCAGACGCCCTGGCGCGAGGCGATCAACCCCGGTGCGCGCGGGGTCGCCCCGATCGTCGGCTCGCCCGTCGGGCGGGGCGTGTCGGACGTCGCCGACCGCCTGGACGACCTGATCCCGGCTCCGCCCGGCGGCTGAGCGTCAGCGGCGACCGCGCAGCTGACGCATGCCCTTGATGCCACCCTTGACGAGCACGACGACGGCGAGCACCCCGAAGAGCACCGCGCCGATCAGCGCGCCGACGAGCCACCCCACGCCCGAGGCCGACCCGAGTGCGGCGCCACCGCCGACGAGCGCCACGAGGACGACGAGCGTGACCACGCCGTACAGCAGGTCCTCGAGGAACCCCACCGCGGTGTCCTTGGTGCCCTGGCGCAGCTCGGCTGCCAACGACTCACGGGAGGGGGCGGGGGTGGTGCGCGGCTCCTGCGGCTCGGTCATGCGCCGAGCATGTCACGAACATCCGGTGCCGGGGGCGCTGCGTGGTCGTCGCGCTGCCTGCGCAGGAGCACACCCTCGCCGCCGAGGAACGTGATGCCCGCGAACGACGAGCCGCGGGCCTCCTCGACGAACGCGTGCGCCGCGTGCAGGTCGAGCGAGGGCAGGTTGGTCGCGTTGACGATCGAGCGCAGCACCGGGCTGCGGACCGAGGTCGCCGCGACCACGGCCGCGAGCAGGCGGTCGCCCGCGCCTCGTCTGCGCCATGCGGGGTCGACGGTCAACGACGACACGTACCAGCCGTCCGGGGCGTCGCCGTGGCCACTCATGCGGGACGCCGACGACCAGCCGACGACCTCGTCGCCTACGCCACGGTCCGTCTCGGCGGCGCGGCACGCGACGACCACCACGCGCTCGTCGTCGCGCACCCAGGCGCTCAGCCGGTCCTCGAGCCCGACGAGCCGATCCCCGCGGGTCCGTGCGACGCGAGCGATCCCGTCC
>NZ_LFKW01000153.1:98199-99221 GCF_001040865.1 Cellulomonas sp. A375-1
ACCCGGCAGGGCGGCACGCAGGACGAGCGTCGCGTCGCGCATGCCGTGGCGGCCCGGTAGGTATTCGGCGAAGTGGCTCACCCGAGCACGCTAGGCCCCACGAGACAGGACGCGGCGCCCGACGAGGCAGGACGCGGCGCCCGACGAGGCGGGACGGCCGCTGCCGACGAAGCAGGACCCCCGCAGGACCCGCCGCAGGACGGCGCCTGGACCAGCCGCGACCAGGTCTGCCTCGCGGCAGCGAGCGCCCGTACGGACGCACAATGGACGCTGCTGCGGACGCGTGCGTCGAGCGGGCAGGCTGGAGCCCCGCCCGGCGCGATCCGGCCCCCTGACCCGGCCGACACCCACCGCGACCCGGCACCGTGCACGACCTGGACGACCGACACACGAGGCCCGCCATGACCACGACCGCAGGACAGCTCACGCAGCTCACCGCCGGCACGCTCGTGCCGTTCGGCGGGGACCGGTTCACGACCGTCGACGCCGCGCTCGCGGCCGCGTTCCAGCCGGGTGACCGGTTGTACGTCGTGCACGACGACGGTGCGCTCCTGCACGTGCCCGCGGCGGTGTCGGACGCCGTCACGACGAGCGTGAGCGCGGCGGTCGAGGCGGCGCAGGCGATGCGCAGCGTCCCGGCCGCGCAGGTCGCCGCGTTCTACCGCGCGTTCGCCGACGGGCTCGTCGCCGCGTGGGACGCGATCGCGCAGGCCAACGCCGAGGACGTGACGCGCGCCGAGGCGCTCGGCCGCTCGACCACGCGCCTGCGCATCGACGCCGACGTGCGCGACCAGATGGCCGACGGCCTGCGCGGCTGGGCGGACCTCGTCGAGAAGGCCGCGAGCGACGACGCCCCCGCGCCGCGCGTGACGCACGCCGACTGGCACGTGGACGTGGTCACGGCACCGCTGGGCGTCATCGGGTTCGTCTTCGAGGGCCGGCCCAACGTGCTCGCCGACGCCGCGGGCGTGCTCGCGACCGGCAACACCGCCGTGCTGCGGATCGGCGGCGACGCGCTCGGC
>NZ_LFKW01000153.1:99314-114713 GCF_001040865.1 Cellulomonas sp. A375-1
TCGTCGAGCACGCGCTGGCACCCGCGCTGGGCGGTGCCGGGCTGCCCGACGGTGCGATCAGCCTGGTCACGAGCCGTGAGCGCTCGGCGGGCTGGGCGCTGTTCTCCGACCGTCGCCTGTCGCTCGCGGTCGTGCGCGGCTCGGGCGCCGCGGTCGCGCAGCTCGCGGCGGTCGCGCGCCAGGCGGGCACGCCGGTGAGCGCGCACGGCACGGGCGGCGCTTGGCTCGTCGCCGACCCGTCGGCGGACGCCGCGCGGTTCTCCGCCGTGGTGCGGCACTCGCTGGACCGCAAGGTCTGCAACACGCTCAACGTCGCGGCGATCCCGCGCTCGCGGGCCGCCGAGCTGGTCCCCGTGCTCCTGGCCGCCGCCGACGAGGCCGCCGACGCACGCGGGACGGTCGCGCGCGTGCACGTCGTCGCGGGCAGCGAGCAGTGGCTGCCCGCGGGTGAGCTCGAGCGCACGATCGACGTGCACCGGGCCGAGGGTGTCGTCGCGGAGCCGCGGGCGAGCGTGCTCGCGTCCGACGAGCTGGGCCGCGAGTGGGAGTGGGAGAACACCCCTGAGCTCAGCGTGGTCGTCGTCGAGGACGTCGCGGAGGCCGTCGCGCTGTTCAACGCGTACTCGCCGCGGTTCGTCGCCTCCCTCGTCGGGACCGACGCCGCCGCGTGGGACGCGTTCCTCGGCGCGGTCGACGCACCGTTCGTCGGCGACGGGTTCACGCGGTGGGTCGACGGGCAGTACGCGCTCGACCAGCCCGAGCTGGGCCTGTCGAACTGGGAGCACGGCCGCCTGCTCGGCCGCGCGGGCGTGCTGACGGGCGCCGACCTGACGACCCGTCGCCTCGTCGCGCGCACGGCCACCGACCAGCACCGCTGACCACGAGCCCGGCGAGGGCGCTATTCGCGTTGACCGCGGCGCGGTCGCGTGACGATCGTCGGGCGCATGACCACTGCGCAGGACGCGACGTCAGACCCTGGGCCGGGCTCTGCGCCGGACCGTGCACCGGACCGCGCACCTGACCACGCACCGGACCCCGTCGCCGACGGCTGGGACGACGAGGCGGCGGCCTCCTACGACACTCCCGGCCAGGGCATGTTCGCGCCCGAGCTGCTCGACGCGACGGTCGATCGTCTCGCGCAGCTCGCCGACGGCGGCCGCGCGCTCGAGCTCGCGATCGGGACCGGGCGGGTCGCCGTGCCACTCGCGCGGCGCGGCGTGCCCGTGGCGGGCATCGACTACTCCCCGGCGATGGTCGCCAGGCTGCGCGCCAAGCTCGACCACGGCACGCTGCCGGTCGTCGTCGGGGACATGACGAGCGTGCGGGTCCCGGGTCCGTTCTCGCTGGTGTACGTCGTCTACAACTCCCTGTCGAACCTGCTCACGCAGGACGCGCAGGTCGCGTGCTTCCGCAACGCGGCGGCGCACCTCGCGCCGGGTGGGCGGTTCGTCGTGGAGCTGTGGGTGCCCGAGCTGCGCGCGCTCCCGCCGGGGAAGGGCGCCACGGTGTTCGGGACCGCGCCGGGCTATCTCGGCGTCGACACGTACGACTGCCTCGACCAGCAGGTCGTCTCGCACCACGTGTGGTTCGGCGACGAGCACGCCCAGCCCGCCAGGCAGGCGCGGATCGGCACGAGCCGCCACCGGTACGTGTGGCCGGCGGAGCTCGACCTCATGGGCCAGCTCGCGGGGTTCACGCTGGAGAGCCGGCACGCGGACTGGTCGGGCGCGCCGTTCACCGCCGAGTCGCCCTCGCACGTCTCGGTGTACCGCCTCGTCCGCTGACCGGCTCGTGCCCGGTGCCCCGCCGCGCGTCGGCCGGCGGGCGGCCCTCACTCGCCCGTGAGGCCGTCGATCGACTCGCGGATGAGGTCGGCGTGACCGTTGTGGCGCGCGTACTCCTCGACCAGGTGCACGAGGATCCAGCGCAGGGAGATCTCCGCGTCGGTCTGCCGGTCGCGGCGGGCTGCGACCGCGTCGAGCCCGCGCGTGCGCAGCACCTGTCCGACGAGCTCGTCGGACCGGTCCACCGCCGCCAGGTACCGCCGCCGCAGCTCGTCGGGCGCCAGCGTCGCCGCGACCGTCCACTCCCAGTCCTGGTCGGCGGCCCAGTCGACCGACGCCCAGGGCTCCGCCGGCGGGTTGCCGTGCAGCACCACGCTGCACCAGATGTCCTCGACGTAGGCGAGGTGGTGGAGCAGCCCGCCGAGCGTCATGGTCGACGGCTCGAGCCTCGTGGCGAGCTGGGCCGCGTCCAGGCCGTCCGCCTTGGTCAGCAGAGTGCGGCGGTGGAAGTCGACGAAGCCCAGCAGGATCGCGGCTTCGTCGCCCGTTGTCGGCGGGTCGGTGCGCTCGGTCGTGATCATCCGCCGAGGGTAGGGCTCCGCGCCGACATCGGGAGGTCGCTGGACGACCTGGCGGGCACGGCCAAGGCCAGGAGGGCCGACCGGGCGCGGCTGAGTGGCGGGGACCGACCGGGCACGGCCGACCGCCACAGCGCGGGCTGCGGTCGCGATGTGGAATTGGGGTAGCGGCACGATCGCCCGATGCGGGAGCGTTCCCATCAACGGTCGACGACGACGCACGGGGAGCCATGGGACAGGTCGGGACGGGTCCAGGATCAGCAGCGGGTACGAGCTCCGGCTCGGACGGTGGAGCGGCGCGCACGCCGTGGCGGTTCGCGCGGGAGCGCTGGTCGCAGCGCCGGTTCGCCGCGCGTCAGCTGGGCGAGCTGCGGCCGTACGCCGGCCGCGGGCTCGTCGCGGGGACCGTCGCGGTGCACCTGGTCGCGGGGCTGGCACCCGTCGCGTTCATGCTGGGCACGGGGCTCGCGCTGCGCGACCTCGGCAGCGACGCGGCCGTCGGGTGGCTCGCGCTCGCCGCGGGCGCGTTCCTCGTCCAGCAGCTCGTCGCGCCCGTGCAGCTCGTGCTCTCGCGCCGGGTGCAGCGTCGTGTCGACGCGGCGTGCATCGAGCGGCTCGCGTCGTTCTCGCTGCGGGGCGCGTCTCTCGCCGGGCTCGAGCGGCCCGAGGTCGCGGACCGGCTGAGCCAGGCCGACGAGGCGTTCGAGCAGTGGACCCTCACGCCCGGGGCCGCGGTCGAGGGCGCGCTCGCGCTCACCGCGCGCTACACGCAGCTCGTCGGCTCGCTCGTCGTCCTGACGTGGGCCGCCGGACCGTGGGCGGCGCTCGCGGGTGCGCTCGTCGCGCTCGTCGCGCGTCTCGGCCAGACCGAGGCGTTCCACCGGTGGGGCGCCGTGGTGCGCTCGCTCGCGCCCCTGCGGCGCCGCGCGAACTACGTGCGTGAGCTCGCGACCGGCACACGCGCCGCGAAGGAGATCCGCACGCTCGGGCTCGTCGACTGGCTCGACGAGCGGTACGTCGCCGAGAACCGCGCGGTCCTCGACACGCTGTGGACGCGCCGCCGGGCCGTGTACGGCGCGCCGTTCCTCGTCTACACGCTGGCCGCGCTCGCCGGGTCGGTGGTCGCCCTGCTCGTCGTGGCGCGCGCGGACGTGGACGTCGCGGCGGTCAGCGTCGCGGTCCAGGCCCTGATCCTGTGCGGGCGGTTCGGTGTGATCTTCCCCGAGTCGGACGTGAAGCTGGTCTACGGCCGCAGCGCGTGGCAGGCGCTGCTCGAGCTCGAGGACATCGCGCGCCGCACCGGGCCCGCACCGGCCGCCGCCCGGCCGGGCACCACGCTCGCGCCGCAGCGCACGGTCGCGCTCGACGACGTGCGGTTCGGGTACACCCCGGAGCGAGCCGTGCTCGACGGCCTCGACCTCGAGCTGCCCGTCGGCACGTCGACCGCCCTGATCGGCGTCAACGGCGCGGGCAAGACGACCCTCGTCAAGCTGCTCACCGGCATGTACACCCCGATCGCGGGTGCGGTACGGGTCGACGGCACGGACCTGCGCACGCTCGACGTCGACGCCTGGCAGGCCGCGTTCGCCATCACGTTCCAGGACTACCTGCGCTACGAGCTGCCGCTGCGCGAGAACGTCGCGATGGCCGCGATCGCGCACCGCGACGACGACGAGGGCATCCGCGCCGAGCTCGAACGCGTCGGGCTCGGGTCGTTGCTCGCCGAGCTGCCCGACGGTCTGGACACGCCGCTCACGCGCGCGCTGCCCGGCGGTCGGGACCTGTCCGGCGGGCAGTGGCAGCGCCTCGCGCTGGCCCGGTCCTTGTTCGCGGTGCGGCACGGTGCGTCCGTGCTCGTCCTCGACGAGCCGACCGCGCAGCTCGACGCGCGCGGCGAGGCCGAGTTCTACGACACGTTCCTCGAGCTCACGCGCGGTGTCACGAGCCTGGTCATCTCCCACCGGTTCTCCACGGTCCGGCGGGCCGACCGGATCGTCGTCCTCGACGGCGGTCGCGTCACGGAGGCGGGGACGCACGACGAGCTCGTCGCGGCCGGCGGCCAGTACGCGCGGATGTTCGACGTCCAGGCACGGCGCTTCGCGGCGGATGCCGCCGACGAGCACCCTCGCGGCACGGTCCCGCGCGATGACGAGCCCGGTGACGACGAGGGTGCGACCGCCGGCGCGGGCGCCACGGGAGGTGTGCGATGAGGGACGTGGCGTTCTGCCTGCGCAGGCTGCTGGGCATCGCGTGGCGCCTGGACCGTCGCCGCTTCGTCGTCGGCGCGGGCCTGCTGCTGCTCGGTGCGATCGCGACGCCCGTCGTCGCGATCGGCGCCGGGCGGCTCGTCGACCAGGTGGTCGCCGGGGACGTCTCCGGGGCGAGCGCGTGGGCGCTCGTCGTGGCCGTCGCGCTCACCGGTGACCTGATGCTCGGCCACTTCGCGCACCTCTACTACTTCGAGCTCGCGGAGCAGACCGAGGAGCACTTCAACCGCGAGCTGCTGCGGCTCGTCAACGGCGGCGACCACCTGGACCGCACCGACGACCCAGCGTTCGCGGACCGCGCCGACCTGCTCCGCCAGGACGTCATGCAGATGCGCGCGACGGTCCAGACGGGCCTGCAGCTCGGCGCGACCGCGGTGCAGGTGCTGCTCACCGCCGCGGTGCTCGCGACCGTCTCGCCGTGGCTGCTCGTCCTCGCGGCGTTCGCGGTGGCGCCCGTGGTGCTCGGCCGCCGCGCCGAGTCCGGGCTGCAGCAGGTCCGCGAGGAGCAGGCGGCGACGACCCGCTCGATCCGCTCGCTGCGCCGGCTCGCCACGAGCCCCGCGTCCCAGAAGGAGATCCGGCTCGGCGGCGGCACCGACTTCCTCCTCGCACGGCAGCGTGCGCTGCTCGACACCTACGACGACGCGATGGGTCGCGCCGACACGCGCTACGCCCTCCTGCGGGCGGCTGGGCAGCTCGTGTTCGGCGTCGCGTACGTCGCCGCGGTGCTCGGGGCGTTCTGGCTCGCCCGCGAGGGGCGCGCGAGCGTCGGCCAGGTGGTCCTGACGATCACGCTCGCCACCCAGCTCTCCGTGCAGATGTCCGCGGGGATCGAGATGCTCGGGTCGGTGCACCGCGCCGCCGCGGGGCTGCGTCGGTTCCTCGCGCTCGAGTTCGAGGTCGCCGCCGAGCGGCACGTCCCTGCGGCCGCCGTGCCGTCCACCAGCACGCTCGGAGGAACGGCCGCCGGCGCGCCCGCGGACCACGCGGCGGACTCGCGCACCGACCTCCCCGCTGACCTGTCCGACGGCATCCGCCTGGAGGGCGTCACCTTCCGCTACCCGGGCACGGACGCCACCGTGCTCGACGCGGTCGACCTGCACCTGCCCGCCGGGACGTCGGTCGCGCTCGTCGGTGAGAACGGCGCCGGCAAGTCGACGCTGCTCAAGCTGCTGGCCGGCCTCTACCGGCCCACGGCGGGCCGGGTGCTCGTCGGCGGCGCGGACCTGGCGACAGTCGTGCCGGCGCGGTGGCGCGAACGCACAGCGGCGCTCTACCAGGACTTCGCGCGCGTCGAGCTCACGTTGCAGCACAGCGTGGGGATCGGCCGGCTCGCGGACGTGGACGACGAGGCCGCGGTGGCCGGTGCCGTGGGCCGAGCGGACGTCGGCGAGCTCGCGGACGCGCTCGCACCGCAGGACGTCGTCGGGACCGGGTACGCGCCCGGGCGCGACCTGTCCGGCGGTCAGTGGCAGAGCCTGGGCTTCGCGCGCACGCTCATGCGCGAGGACCCCGAGCTGCTGGTCCTCGACGAGCCTGCGTCCGCGCTG
Organism: Cellulomonas sp. A375-1; assembly: GCF_001040865.1. Taxonomy (NCBI): domain Bacteria; kingdom Bacillati; phylum Actinomycetota; class Actinomycetes; order Micrococcales; family Cellulomonadaceae; genus Cellulomonas; species Cellulomonas sp. A375-1. Next base: position 105,494 of record NZ_LFKW01000153.1, read on the forward strand.
GACGCGCTCGCCGAGCAGCGCCTCGTCGATGCGTACCAGGCCACGGCGGCGCAGGTCGCCGCGACCGTCGGCGGGGTCACGGTGTTCGTCACGCACCGGCTGTCGACGGTCCGGCTCGCCGACCGGATCGTCGTGCTGGATGCCGGGCGCGTGGTCGAGCACGGCACGCACGCCGAGCTCGTCGCGGCCGACGGTCCTTACGCGGGCCTGTGGGCGCTGCAGTCCCGCGCGTACGCGAGCTCGTGACCGTCAGGCAGGACGATGACCGTCAAGCAGGACGAGCTCGTCAGTGGTGGCGCAGGGCGTCGACGAGCTGGGACTTGGTCATGCTCGAGCGGCCGTCGATCTCGAGCTCGGACGCACGCTTGCGCAGGTCCTTGACCGTCCAGTCGTCGTACGAGCCCGACTCGCCGCCCTTCTTGCCGACCGCCGAGCGGCCACGCGCGGCGGCCGCGTTCGCGATGCGCGCCGACTTCTCCTTGCTGTTGCCCTCGTCGCGGAGCGTCTCGTAGAGCTCCTTGTCCTTCACGCTCGGACCGGGATCGCGTCGTTCAGGCACGGTGCGCCTCCTCGTCGTCGGGCCTGCCCTGGGCCTCCTGCCGAGGCTAGGCACGGGTCCGACGAGGGTGCATCCCGAACGGCGCGCGGGTCAGGGGCGCAGGAGGACCTTCGTGGCGCGGCGCTCGTCCATCGCGGCGTACGCCTCGGCGACCTCGGCCAGCGGGAGCTCCAGGTCGAACACGACGCCCGGCTGCAGGCGGCCGTCGAGCACCTCCGGCAGCAGCTCCTCGATGTAGTTGCGCACGGACGCCACGCCGCCGCGCACCCCGACGTTCGTGTCGAACATCGTCCGAACCGGCAGCTCCGGACCGCCCGCGGGTACGCCGACGAACCCGACCTGCCCGCCCGGCCGCGCCGAGCGCAGCGCCTGGTCCATCGACTCCTTGGTGCCGACGCACTCGAGCACCACGTCCGGGCCGATCCCGCCGAACATCTCCTTGAGCCGCGCGACGCCCTCGTCGCCGCGCTCCGGCACGACGTCCGTCGCGCCGAGCCTGCGCGCGAGCTCCTGGCGGGTCTCGTGCCGGGACATCGCGACGACCCGCGAGGCCCCCAGACGCTTCGCGGCGAGCACCGCGCACAGACCCACGGCGCCGTCACCGACGACCGCGACGGTCGACCCCTCGCGCACACCGCCCTGCAGCGCCGCGTGGTGACCCGTGCCCATCACGTCGGACAGCGTCAGCAGGTGGGGGATCAGCTCGTCGGACGGCTGCCCGGGGACGACGACGAGCGTGCCGTCGGCCAGCGGGGCGCGCACGCGCTCGCCCTGCCCGCCGTCGGCCGAGCTCCCGGTCCCGTCGTGGCTGCCCCACCAGCCGCCGTGCAGGCACGACGTGCTCACGCCGTTGCGGCAGTTCTCGCACGTGCTGTCGCACACGTAGAACGGGGCGATGACGAAGTCGCCGACCTGCAGCGTCGTGACCTGCGCGCCGATCTCCTCGACGACGCCGACGTACTCGTGACCCATGCGCACCGGCTCGGGGACGTCCTCGATGCCCCGGTACCGCCACAGGTCGGAGCCGCACACGCACGCGGCGACGACGCGCACGACCGCGTCCGTCGGGTGCTGGATCACCGGGTCGGGAACCTCCTCGATCCGGACGTCCCGGGCCCCGTGGATCACCGTCGCGCGCATGGTCGTTCTCTCCTGTCGTCGTGCTCGGTCTGTTCCGTGAGCTCGGCCGGTTCCGTGAGCTCGGTCTGTTCCGTGAGCTCGGCCGGTTCCGTGAGCTTGGTCTGCTCCCGTGAGCTCCATCAGCTCCGTCACCGTGTCCAATCTACGAGACCAGACCCGGGACCCCGGGCACCGGGCGGTCGCTGCGTCGCGCGCGTGGGCCTCGCCCGCAGGACGGGGCGCGGCCGTCGTGCCGGGCAAGGGGCCGATGTCGGCCACGCACGACGAGGGCCGCGGTGCCTGGTGGCTGCCGCGGCCCTCGTCGTTCTGTCGTGCCTCGTCGTCCCGTGGTGCGATCAGGACCCCTGCTCGATCAGGTCGTCCGGTTGATCATCTCGGGGTGCAGGACGCACCGGGTGTCGACGAGTTACCTCCTGAGTAGAACGTCACCCCGAAGCTCGAGCTGCCGCTCGACGTGAAGGTGTTGCCGCTGCGCGTCGCGTTCCAGGAGTTCTGGATCGACTGACCCGAGCCCGGGTTCACGGTCACGGACCAGTTCGACGCACCGGAGACCGTGTACGTCACGTTGAACCGGTCGGACCACGACTCGGCCCGCGTCGCGGTGACGGTGCAGCTGCCACCGGTGTTCCCGCCGGTGTTGCCACCCGTGTTGCCGCCCGTGTTGCCGCCCGTGTTCCCACCGGTGTTACCGCCCGTGTTCCCACCCGTGGACGGTGCGACGGCACGTCCGGTGCTCGGCGAGATCGTGCCGGTGCACAGGTTGCGCGACTTGAGGTCCTGCAGGATGCCCGGCAGGGCCTGGACGGTCGCCGCCGGCCAGTCGTGCATCAGGATGATCTGGCCGTTCTGCAGCTGGCTGGCGGCCTGGCGGATCTGCGACGAGCTCGCGTTGTTCCAGTCCTGCGAGTCGACGTCCCAGATGATCTCCCGTAGCCCGAGCGCGCTCTCGACCGAATTCAGCGTCGAGTTCGTCTCGCCGTACGGCGGCCGGAAGAGCTGGGGCGTGACGCCCGCCGTCTGCTGGATCGCCTGCTGGGTGCGGCTGAGCTGCGACTGGACGTCGTTGTAGCTCATGTTGATCAGGTGCGGGTGGTCCCAGGAGTGGTTCCCGATCGTCAGGCCCGCGTTCTTGTACGCCTGCATGAGCGAGGCGTTGTTCTGCGCGTTCTGGCCGGTCGGGAAGACCGTCGCGGTGGCGCCGTTGCCCGTGAGGGTGTTGATGAGCTGGGTCGAGGTGCCGGAGTTCGGGCCGTCGTCGAACGTCAGCCCGACGTAGCCCGCGGTGCAGGTCCACCCGTTGCCGCCGCCGGTGTTCCCACCGGTGTTCCCACCCGTGTTACCGCCGGTGTTCCCTCCCGTGTTGCCGCCCGTGTTGCCTCCGGTCGAGCCGGACGCCGTGCAGCTCGCTGACGGGATCGACGTGTTCCCGCCCGAGTAGTACGTGACGCCGAAGCTCTGGTTGCCGTTCGAGGTGAACGTGTTCCCGTTGCGGGTGGCGTTCCAGGAGTTCTGGATCGACTGACCCGAGCCCGGGTTGACGGTCACGGACCAGCTCGACGCGCCCGAGACCGTGTACGTGACGTTGAACCGGTCGGACCACGACTCGGCGGCGGTCGCGGTCACCGTGCAGCCGTTCGAGCCGGTGTTCCCACCGGTGTTGCCACCCGTGTTCCCGCCGGTGTTGCCGCCCGTGTTCCCACCCGACGAGCCCTCGGACACGGTGACGTTCGACGAGCCCGAGGACTGGTACCCCTCGGTCGCGAGGATCTGGTAGTCGTGCGAGCCCAGGTTCATGCCCTTGGACGCCCACGCGTCGAAGTGGTTGCCGGCCGTGATGGTGCCGCCCGTGCGCTTCTGCTGCCGCACCGACCAGTACTGGTAGAACGTCGACGTGCCCTCGATCGACGGCTGGTTGACGCGCTGCGTCCGGTAGATGTCATAGGTGCCGCCGTCCGAGTTGACGGTCCCCATGAACGTCCCGGTGGGGCGGTACGTGCCCCAGTTGTCGACGATGTAGTACTCGATCAGCGGACCCCGGGTCCACCCGTACAACGTGAGGTACGCGTTGCCCGACGGGTTGAACTGGCCCGAGTAGGACACCGCGCGTCGGGTGCCGGTCTGCCAGCCCTTGCCGGCGACGAAGTTGCCGGTGTTGGACCACTGGGTCGAGTAGTTGCCGCCCGAGCCGAGGTCCATCGAGACGGTGCCCTGCGAGTCGGTCCAGAACGAGTAGTAGTACCCGTTGTTCGTGCCGGTCGAGTTCGACGAGATCGCCGAGGCGGGCGTCGCCATCGCCACACCGGTGGCGGCGAAGACAGCGGCTGTCCCCATGGCCAGCCAGGCGCGCAGCGTTCGACGACCATGTCGCCGCCCGCGCAGAGAGAAACTTTCGGACACTGGTGCACTCCTTGGTGCGGGTTCGGCCGCGCTCCGCCACCCCGCACGGGGACGAAGCACGGGCCCGGCGGATCGCCGGGCTGCCACGGTCTTCGCCCAGGTCCACACGTGGGGACGGGGTGTAAACCGTTATCGAGAGAGTCTGCGCGCGGGGTGGGCGCCTCCGGAACGGCGACCGACGAGTGCGAACCGATTAGCGGGGCATGGAACCGGTTGCGCGTCCACTCTGTCGAAAGTTGCGGCCCGTCCAGGTGGCGCGGCGGTGGCCGAAGACGGCGACGGCTCGCAGTCGCGGTGGCGCTCGACGTGGCTCGCCGTGGCGGTCTGCTGTGAGCGGAACGGCGGTGCGCGCGGTGGTGGCGCGGTTAGCGTCGGCTCATGGGAGCGGAGACGACGCGAGTGCTGCACGGTGTGCCATCGCCGCGGGCGAACGCCTGGCGACGCCCGCTGCGGTGGCGGGACGCACTCGGCGCAGTGCTGCGTGAGCGGCGCCTGGACGCCGGGCTCCGGCTCTCCGACGTGTCCGCGCGGGCCGGTGTCTCCACCCAGTACCTGTCCGAGATCGAGCGCGGCCGCAAGGAGCCCTCGTCGGAGGTGCTCGCCGCGGTGACCACCGCGCTCGACCTGTCGCTGGCCGACCTGGCACTGCGCGTCGCCGACCTGCTGGCACCCCGCGCGGGCACGACGACCGCGCCCCGACCCGTGGTCGTCCTGGACCTCACGTCGTCGCGAGGCGCGACCAGCGCCGCCGCGACCGTGCGCTCGGCTCCCGCGGCGTCGCGGGCCGTCACGCTGCTCGCCGCCTGAGCGCCCGGCCGACTGCCCCGCGCCGGCGTGGCCGGAGCCGGGCTGGCCGGAGTCGGGCTGGGAGGAGCCGGGCTGGCCGGAGTCGGGCTGGGAGGAGCCGGACTGGCGGGAGTCGGTCGGCCCGCGCCGGGTCGGTGGGAGCGGGCCGGTCGGCGTCGGGTTGGTGGGAGGCGGTCGGTCGGGTCGGGCTGGTGGGGTCGGGTGGTCAGCGCGGGTGCGGGCGCTCAGGCGGCGGTGCGGCGCAGGGCGTCGCGGTCGATGACCTGGTCGGCCAGGCCGTACTCGACCGCCTGGTGCGCGGTGAGGACGAGCGCGCGATCCGTGTCCCGGCGCAACGTCTCGACCGACCGGCCCGTGTGCCGCGCGAGCACCTCCTCGAGCTCCGACCGCACGCGGACGATCTCGTCGGCCGCGAGGATCAGGTCCGGCACGTCGCCGCGGGCCTGCGTCCCGGGCTGGTGGAGCACGACGCGCGCGTGCGCCAGCATCGACCGCTGCCCGGCGGCGCCGCCTGCGAACAGCACTGCGGCGTCCGCGGCGGCCCGGCCCACGCACGTCGTCGTGACCACGGGCCGCACGTACTGCATCGCGTCGTAGATCGCGAGCATCGCGGACGGCGACCCGCCCGGCGAGTTCACGTACAGGTCGATCCGGCCGTCGGGGTCTGCCGACTCCAGGTGCAGGAGCTGCGCGACGACGACGTTCGCGACCTCGTCGTCGATCGGCGAACCGAGGTACACGATGCGGTCCGCCAGCAGCCACGAGTACACGTCGAGCGAGCGCTCGCCGCCGGGGACCTTCTGCGTGACGTAGGGGATGATCACCGCGCACCCCCGGGCACCGCGCCGAAGCCCGTGGGGGTGCCGAACCACGGCAGCACCTGCGCCACGTCGTCGACCACGCGGTCCACGAACCCGTACGCGAGCGCCTCGCCGGCCGTGAACCAGCGGTCGCGCTGCGAGTCCTCGGTCACGCGCTCGATGGGCTGGCCCGTGTCGGCGGCGATGAGCCCCAGGACCGTGTCGCGCGTGTGGCGCAGGTCGTCGGCCTGCAGCTCGACGTCCACGGCGCTCCCGCCGATCCCCGCCGACCCCTGGTGCAGCAGCACCCGCGCGTGCGGCAGCGCGGCTCGCTTGCCGCGAGCGCCCGACGACAGCAGGAACTGGCCCGCGCTCGCGGCCCACCCGATCGCGACCGTCGCCACGTCGCACGGCACCAGGTCCATGACGTCGCGGATCGCGAGCATCGCGGGGACCGAGCCGCCGGGGGAGTTGATCAGCAGCGTGATGTCGCGGTGCGGGTCCTCGGCCGCGAGCACCAGGAGCGCTGAGCACAGGCGGTTGCCCAGCGGCTCGTCGAGCGCGGTGCCCATGAGCAGCACCCGCTGGTGCAGGAGGCGTTGCGCCAGCACCTCGTCGTACTCGGCCCTCGTCGTCGTCTCGCTCATGCCGCCACGTTCGCAGCCCGACGCGCCCGCGGGGCTCGCCTCCTGCCCACGGCAGATCTGCCCACGGCGGGACGACCGACGTGCGACGGCCGGGTGAGACGACCGAGGTGCGGAGGCTGGGGTGCGGAGGCTGAGGTGCAGAGGCTGCGGAGGCTGAGGCGGAGGCCGAGGCGGGTGCCTCGGGGCAGCCGTCCTTGGGGCGGAACCTACGATGGCTGACCGTGACGGACGACGTGATCGAGGTGAGCGCGGTGGTTCTGCGCTCGCCCGCGGGCGAGGTGCTGACCGTGCGCAAGCGCGGGACGGCGAGGTTCATGCTCCCCGGCGGCAAGCCCGAGCCCGGTGAGACGCGCGCGCAGACCGCGTTGCGCGAGTGCGCCGAGGAGGTCGGCGTCGAGCTCGAGCCCGACGAGCTGCGGGAGCTCGGCACCTTCACCGCCGCGGCCGCCAACGAGGCCGGGTGGAGCGTCCGCGGGACGGTCTTCGTCCACCCCGCGGTCGTCGCCCCGTCGCCCTCGGGCGAGATCGCCGAGCTGCGGTGGCTCGACCCGACGGCCGACCCGCTCCCCGCCGACCTCGCACCCCTGCTCGAGCACCAGGTGCTTCCCGCCCTGCGCGCACAGGTGTCGTGACGCCGTCCGCGCCGACGCCGGACGACGTGCTAGGAAGTCCACGTGATCCTGGAGCACGCGGTACTGGACGTCGTCGCTGGTAGGCAGGACGAGTACGAGGCGGCGTTCGACGAGGCTCGGCACCTCATCGCCGGCATGCCGGGGTTCCGGTCGCTGCGGCTCGAGCGCTGCCTCGAGGTGCCGACCCGCTACCTGCTCCTCGTCGAGTGGGACTCGGTCGAGGCGCACACCGTCGGCTTCCGCGGTTCGCCGCAGTACGGGCGCTGGCGTGACCTGCTGCACGAGTTCTACGACCCGTTCCCCACGGTCGAGCACTACCGCACGGTGCTGCCCTCGGCCTGACCCGGGCCAGCCGTGTGCGGCGTTCCCTTTGTCGCGATCTTCCCTTTCGATGACACGTGTCACTACCCTGAGCGCGGGTTGCAGAGTCGCAGCCGCACCGCCGTCGGAGGGACCCGCGATGACGAACGACCCGCACGCTGGCACGGACGAGCGCTGGACGACGACCGGGACCCCCTCGGCCGCCGCGCCCCCGGCCACCCGCCCCGCAGCCCATGCGCACGGATCCGCAGGCAGCTATGCCGGGCCCGGGTCGCTGGGCTCGGCCGCTGTGCTGGGCCGCCGCTCGTTCCTGGCGCTCTCCGGCGCGGCGGTCGCCGTCGCCGTCGGTGCGAGCGGGGCGATCGCCGGTGGCGGAACGCCCGTCGTCGCGAGCGGGACCGGCCGCCGCGCGGGTGCGCTCGCGGGCTCGCTGAGCTCCCACCCCAAGCCCGGCGGGCACGGCGGACCGGGCCACGGTGCGTCGGCGCAGCGCTTGGCGGTCGCGTTCCTCCAGGCCGCGGCCGACGCCTACCCGACGCTCAACACCGGCCCGCGCCTCGCCCAGTCCTATGCGGACGAGCTCGGGCTGTTCAGCACTGCGTTCGTCTACGACAACGCGCTCGCCATCCTCGCGCTGCTCGCCGACGGTCGTCGCGCGTCGCTCGCCACCGCCAAGGCGTTGGGCGACGGCCTGGTCTACGCGCAGGAGCACGACCCCGCCTTCGACGACGGCCGGCTGCGCCAGGGCTACAACGTCGGGCCGTACACCTTCTACGACGGCAACCCCCAGCCGTATGGCTTCGTCCTGCCCGACGGCAACGCCAACATCGGCTGGCAGTTCGGGTTCCTGGGGACGGCCGTCGGCGACATGGCGTGGCCCGGTCTGGCCCTCGCGCAGCTCTACGGCGCCACGCGTGAGCGCCGCTACCGCGACGCGGCTGTGCGGATCGGCGAGTGGATCACGACGAACACGTGGTCGACAAAGCCCCTCGGTGGTTTCTCGTTCGGCGTCGACGGGGCCGACAACCCTGTGCCCAACGGGTCGACCGAGCACAACATCGACTGCATCGCGTTCTTCGCGATCCTGCGCACGATCACCCGGGACAAGAAGTGGACCAAGGCCGCCGCGCACGCCCGCGCGTTCGTCGACCGGATGTGGTCCCGCGCCGACGGGTGGTTCTGGACAGGGACCAACGACGGCATCGAGATCAACCGCTCGCCCGTCCCGCTCGACCCCGCGACGTGGAGCTGGCTCGCGCTGCGCGAGCGCAAGTACGCGGGCGCTCTCGACTGGGCCGGTCGCGCGCTCGCCACGACCGACGATGCCGCTGCGGCCACGTCGCAGCTCCCCGACGGTGAGCGGATCTCGGGTGTCACGTTCTCCACGGCGAGCCTGACCTCGACCGCGCAGTACAACGGCATCACCGTCCACCCGCAGGGGGTGTGGCTCGAGGGCACCGGGCAGCTCGCGACGTCGCTCGCCGACCGGTGCGGCCGCGGCGACGAGCGCTCGGTGCGTGCGCTGCTCGGTCAGATCCGCCACGCGCAGGACGTGCTCGGCGTCGGCCAGCACCTCGGCGGCGTCGAGGTGTCGGGTGGTGTGGTCGCGGCGTCGTCCCTGCTCGACACCGGGTTCGGCTTCGGCTACTTCCAGGTGCAGCACGTGGGCGCGACGTCGTGGTTCGTCTTCGCCTCCACCGGCACGAACCCGATGCGCTGGGGCGGGCTGCGCTGAGCAGCGGCTGACGGCAGGCGTTCCGCCGCCACGCTCGCCCAGCAGCGCCGGGGACGGGGGAGCGTGGCGGCGAACCCTGCTCGCGACGCGTCGGCGTGCGGCTAAGGCTGAGTGCAAGCTCTGGGGCGTGGGCACGCGGGGTGGGCGCGCGGCGAGGCGTGGGCGCGCGGGGTGGGCGCGCG
>NZ_LFKW01000016.1:0-9444 GCF_001040865.1 Cellulomonas sp. A375-1
CGTCGTCCGCCTCCGCGACCGCCTCCGCCGACACGCTGTCCGGCGAGGTGACGGTCTTCGCGGCCGCGTCGCTCGAGCCCGTGCTCGACGAGCTCGCGGCGGCGTTCGTGGCCGAGCACCCGGCGGTGACGTTCGCACCCGTCACCTACGACGGCTCCTCGACGCTCGCCACGCAGCTCGCGGAGGGCGCCCGCGCGGACGTGCTCGCGACGGCCGACCGCGCGAGCATGCAGGACGTCGTCGACGAGGGGCTGGTCGAGGGCGAGCCGACCGTCGTCACGACCAACACGCTGCAGATCGTCGTGCCCCCTGGCAACCCCGACCACGTGGGCTCGCTCGCCGACCTCGGCGCGCTCGCCGGGGCCGGCGGCAAGGTCGTGGTCTGCGCGGCCGAGGTCCCGTGCGGCAAGGCCGCGGCCGCTGTCCTCGACGCGGCGCACGTCGCGCTCGCGCCCGCCAGCCTCGAGCAGAACGTGACCGCGGTGCTGACCAAGGTCCGCGAGGGCGAGGCGGACGCGGGGCTGGTCTACCGCACGGACGTGCTCAGGGCCGGCGACGCGGTCGAGGGCGTCGACTTCGCCGAGTCCGCGGACGCCGTCAACGAGTACCCGGTCGCGGTGCTGCGAGGCGCCGCCGCACCCGGCGCCGCGGCGGCGTTCGTCGACTTCGTGCTGTCGTCCGAGGGTCAGGCGCTGCTGACGGCGCGCGGCTTCACACCGGCACCGTGACACCTCGCGGCATCGACGTGCGGCCCACGACGAGCGCACCCCGCCTGCTGTGGGTGCCCGCCGCGCTCGCGGTCGCGCTGCTCGTGCTGCCGGTGGTCGCGCTCGTCGTGCGCGCCGACTGGTCGACGCTGCCCGCCGACGTCACCTCGACCGCCGCCCGCCAGGCGCTCGCGCTGTCGCTCGGCACCTCGCTCGTCGCGACTGCGTGCTGCCTGCTGCTGGGCGTGCCGCTCGCCCTCCTGCTCGCGCGGGCGTCGGGCTGGGGCGCCGACGTGCTGCGCGCGCTCGTGACGCTGCCGCTCGTCCTGCCGCCCACCGTCGGGGGGATCGCGCTGCTGTACCTGCTCGGGCGGCGTGGCCTCGTCGGGCGGTCGCTCGACGCGTGGTTCGGCGTCACGATCCCGTTCACGACCACGGCCGTGGTGATCGCGCAGGTGTTCGTCGCGATGCCGTTCCTCGTGCTCGGGCTCGAGGGTGCGCTGCGCACCTCGGGCACGCGGTACGAGACGGTCGCCGCGACGCTCGGCGCGGGGCGCTGGACGACACTGCGCCGCGTGACCCTGCCGCTCGCCGCGCCGGGCCTGCTCGCCGGGACCGTGCTGTGCTTCGCGCGGGCGCTCGGCGAGTTCGGGGCGACCGCCCTGTTCGCGGGCAACACCCCCGGCGTCACGCAGACGATGCCGCTCGCGATCTACGCCGCGTTCAACGGCGCGGGCGTGACGCAGGGCGCGGCAGTCGCGCTGTCGCTGCTGCTCGTGGTGGCCGCGGTCGCGGTGCTGCTGGTCGCGCGCGCGTGGCGGCCGGGCCGGATGGGCAGCGCATGAGGCGACTCGACCGGCCACGCCGTCACGCCGCACGCTCCCGCGAGCCGGGGACGCTCGTCGCGGACGTCGGCGTGCGTCGCGGCTCGTTCGAGCTCGCGGCGGCGCTGACCGTCGAGCCCGGGCGGGTCACCGCGGTGCTCGGGCCGAACGGAGCGGGCAAGTCCACCCTCCTGGCGCTGGTCGCGGGCACGCTGGGGGTCGAGAGCGGCCACGTGAGCGTGGGGGGCCGGGTGCTGACTCGGGGCGGAGCGGGTGCCGGCAGGACCGGGGCCGCAGCTCCGGACGGTCTCGAGCCTGCCGTGCAGGTGCCCGTCGCTCGGCGTGCGGTGGGGCTGCTGGGCCAGGACCCGCTCGTGTTCCCGCACCTGGACGTCTTGGAGAACGTCGCGTTCGGGCCGCGGGCCGCGGGGATGCGTGCGGGCCCGGCGCACGACGAGGCGCGTGGGTGGATCGAGGCCGTCGGCCTGGGGACGTTGCAGCGACGTCGGCCCGACGAGCTGTCCGGGGGCCAGCGGCAGCGCGTGGCCCTCGCGCGCGCGCTCGCGGCCCGCCCGGACGCGCTGCTGCTCGACGAGCCGTTCGCCCAGCTCGACGTGCGCACCGCGGCGGAGCTGCGCGACGTGGTCCGCGAGCACGTGCGCGCGACGCGCGTCCCGACCGTGCTGGTCACGCACGACGTCGTGGACGTGCTCGCGCTCGCCGACCACGTCGTCGTGCTGCACGACGGCCGGCTGGTCGAGCAGGGCGACCCGGTCACGGTGCTCACCGACCCGGTGCACCCGTTCACCGCCGCCCTCGCCGACCTCAACCTGCTGCGCGTCACGCTGACCACCCCGACCACCCCGGCCGCCGCCGGCCCCACCACCCGCGCGGGCGCGCCCCGGCTCCTTCGCTCGCCCTCGCTCGACCTCACCCTCAGCGGTGGCGGTATGGCGCAGTGGGTGGAGAAAGCGTCGCCTGGCGTGACTTTCTCCACCCACAGTGAGCTGCAGCTCACGTTCTCGCCCGGCGACGTGCGGATCGTGGGGAGCGGAGCGACCGGGTCCGCCGGTGACGAGGGCGGCGGGGCGGGCGGGCTGGTGTGGTCCGCCGTGGTGGTGGACGTCGAGCGGGGGCCACGCGGGCTGCGCGTACGGACCACCGACGACGTGCTGGTCGACGTCGCGGCGGCGAGCGCGGTGGCGCTCGACCTGCGGCCGGGCACCGCGCTGACCCTGCGCGTCGACGCGGCGGACGTGCGCGCGCGGTCCGTCTGACGCCCGACTTCTCACACGCGCACCGCCCGACTCGTGCGCGAAAGGTTCCCGCGACGCAACAGCGGGACCACCGGGGCCGAAACATCCTGTTCCTAGCGTCAGGGACGTCCGAGCCCCCACCGAGCCCCGGAGGCCCCCATGGCGCAGCCGCTCGTGACCGTCGACCCGCAGGCGTCGACTCCCGCACCCGTCCCGCCCGGCGTCGCCGCACCAGGCGCCCCGCTCGTCCACCGTCCCGGCCGCTGGATCGACGGCTGGAACCCGCAGGACGAGGGGCAGTGGACGGCCGTCGGTCGGTTCGTCGCCCGGCGGAACCTGGTCCTGTCGATCTTCGCCGAGTTCCTCGGCTTCGCCGTCTGGGCGCTGTGGAGCATCGTCGTGCCCCAGCTCCCCGAGGCCGGGTTCGTGCTCAGCGTCGACCAGATGTTCTGGCTCATCGCGGTGCCCAGCCTCGTGGGCGCCACGCTGCGCATCCCGTACACGTTCGCGGTGCCGGTGTTCGGTGGCCGCAACTGGACGATCGTGTCCGCGCTGCTCCTGCTCGTCCCGACGATCAGCCTCGCGGTGGTCGTGCAGAACCCGGACACGTCGTTCGGCGTGCTGCTGGGCGTCGCGGCGCTCGCGGGCGTGGGCGGCGGCAACTTCGCGTCCTCGATGGCGAACATCTCGTTCTTCTACCCGGACCGTGAGAAGGGCCGCGCACTCGGCTTCAACGCGGCGGGCGGCAACCTCGGGACCGCCGCGGTGCAGCTCGCGGTGCCGCTCGTGATCGTGGCCGGAGCGGGCGTCGCGCTCGAGCGCGCGGGCCTGATGTTCGTGCCCCTCGCGATCCTCGCGGCCGTGCTGGCCTGGCGGTGGATGGACAACCTGTCGAGTGCGAAGTCCGACCCGCGCTCGTACGGCGTGGCCGCGCGGCAGCGGCACACGTGGATCATCTCGTTCGTCTACATCGGCACGTTCGGCTCGTTCATCGGCTTCTCGGGGGTGTTCCCGACGCTGCTCAAGGGCACGTTCCCCGAGGTCACCGCGTCCGTCGCGTTCCTCGGGGCGCTCGTCGGCTCGGTCGCCCGCCCGCTCGGCGGCACGCTCGCGGACAAGCTCGGCGGCGCGCGGGTCACGATCGCCGCGTTCGCGGTCATGGCGGCGGGGGTCGTCAGCGCGATCTTCGCGCTGCGCTCGCACAGCTTCGGGGCGTTCCTCGCGTCGTTCCTCGTGCTGTTCGTCGCGACGGGGGCCGGCAACGGGTCGGTCTACCGCATGATCCCGGCGGTCTTCCGGCACGGCGCCACGGACGACGAGGACCGGACGCGGCGCGCACGGGCCGCTGCGGGATGCCTGGGCATCGCGGGTGCCGTCGGGGCGTTCGGCGGGTTCCTCATCCCGCGCGGCTTCGCGATCTCGACCTCGGCGACCGGCAACATCCAGGCCGCGCTGTGGGTCATCGTCGGGATGTACGCGGTGATGGCGCTGGTGACCTGGGCGGTCTACTCGCGCCGCGGGTCCGCGTTCGGCCGGACGAGCATCTGAGAGCCGGCACTTGACGACCACCACCACCGCTGCGCGGGGGAGCACGCCGTCGCTCGAGCAGGTCGCGACGGTGTGCTCCTACTGCGGTGTCGGCTGCGGCATCGTCCTCGACGTCGCGTGCGACGACGAGGGCAACCGCGTGGCGCGCGCGGCACGCGGCGACCGGTCCCACCCCGCGAACGCCGGCCGGCTCTGCACCAAGGGCGCGACGAGCGCGGACATGCTCGCCGCGGGCGGCCGCGCGACGACCGCGCTGGTCCGGCCGGAACGCGGGGCCGCCCTCGAGAGCGCCGACCTCGACGACACGATCGAGCTCGTCGCGCGCCGGCTGCGCGAGGTGGTCGAGACGCACGGCCCCGACGCGCTCGCGTTCTACGTCTCGGGTCAGATGAGTCTGGAGGCGCAGTACCTCGCGAACAAGCTCGCGAAGGGGTATGTGCGCACGCACCAGATCGAGTCGAACTCGCGGCTGTGCATGGCCAGCGCGGGCACGGGGTACAAGCTCTCGCTCGGCGCGGACGGGCCGCCCGGGTCGTACGACGACCTCGATCACGCCGACGTCTTCCTCGTCATCGGCGCGAACATGGCCGACTGCCACCCGATCCTGTTCCTGCGCCTGCTCGACCGCGTCAAGGCGGGCGCGAAGCTCATCGTCGTCGACCCTCGTCGAACCGCGACCGCCGACAAGGCGGACCTCTTCCTGCAGGTGCAGCCCGGCACCGACATCGCGCTGCTCAACGGGCTGCTGCGGCTCGTCGTGGAGGCCGGCGGGCTCGACGAGGAGTTCGTCGCCGAGCACACGGACGGCTGGGACGCGCTCGAGGCCCTGCTCGAGGACTACCCGGCCGACGAGGTCGCGCGGCTGACCGGCGTCGCCGAGGCGGACCTGCGGGCCGCTGCCGCGATGATCGCGGGCGCGTCGAGCTGGGTGTCCTGCTGGACGATGGGCCTCAACCAGTCGACGCACGGCACCTGGAACACGAACGCCCTGGTCAACCTGCACCTCGCGACGGGCGCGATCTGCCGCACCGGGTCCGGCCCGTTCTCGCTGACGGGTCAGCCGAACGCGATGGGCGGCCGCGAGATGGGCTACATGGGTCCGGGACTGCCGGGTCAGCGCTCGATCCTCGACGCCGACGACCGGGCCTTCGTCGAGGACGTGTGGGGGCTCGCCCCCGGCACGCTGCGGGCCGACTTCACCGGGCGCGGGACGGTCGACCTGTTCGAGCGCATGGCGGCGGGGGAGATCAAGGCGTGCTGGATCGTGTGCACCAACCCGGTCGCGTCGGTCGGCAACCGGCGCACGGTCATCGAGGGGCTCGAGCGCGCCGAGCTCGTCGTCACGCAGGACGCGTTCGCCGACACCGAGACCAACGCGTATGCCGACGTCGTGCTGCCGGGTGCGCTGTGGTCGGAGTCCGACGGCGTGATGGTCAACTCCGAGCGCAACCTCACCCTCGCGCGCGCTGCGCTGCGCCCGCCGGGCGACGCGTTGCCGGACTGGCAGCTCATCGCTCGCGTCGCGACCGCGATGGGCTACGAGGGCTTCGACTACTCGTCGTCCGAGGAGGTGTTCGCCGAGCTGCGCCGGTTCGCCAACCCACGGACCGGCTACGACCTGCGCGGCGTCACGTACGAGCGCCTGCGCGAGGGCTCGGTGCAGTGGCCTGCGGCGCCCGACGCGCCACGTCGGAACCCGATCCGGTACCTCAACGACGGCGTGAGCCAGCCGCTGCTCGAGCGCCCCGACGGCACCCGTCCTCGCCTGCACTTCCCGACCCCGACGGGCCGTGCCCAGTTCCACGCGCGGCCGCACCTGCCCGCCGCCGAGCTCCCGGACGACGACTACCCGTTCGTCCTCAACACCGGTCGCGTGCAGCACCAGTGGCACACGCTCACGAAGACCGGCAAGGTCGCCAAGCTCACCAAGCTCGCGCCCGGCCCCTTCGTCGAGCTGCACCCGTCCGACGCCGAGGCGCTCGGCGTGCACGACGGCACGCAGGTGGAGATCGCGTCCCGACGAGGGCGCGCGGTGCTGCCCGCGGTCGTCACCGACCGGGTGCGACCGGGTGCGCTGTTCGCACCGTTCCACTGGAACGACCTGTTCGGGGAGTACCTCGCAGTGAACGCCGTGACCAGCGACGCCGTGGACCCGTTGTCGTTCCAGCCCGAGCTCAAGGTGTGCGCGGTCGCCGTCACGCCCGTGGCGGCCCCGCCGGGCGAGCCTGCCGACACGGTGACGCGGGGCGGCCTCACGCCGGGCGCGGTGGCGATCCGTGCGCTGGGCGCGGCGCTGGGCCTCGACGGTCTCGCCCCGCCCACGCTCGGCGACGACCAGCGCCGCTACCTCGCCGGCTTCCTCGCGGGGCTCGGCGGGGGAGCGCCCGGCACCCCGGTGCTCCCGACGACCGCGCCGCTCGACCCCCACCAGGCCCTGTGGGTGGACGGCCTGCTCGCGGGCCTGTTCTCCCGCACCCCGGACGCGCACGCACGCCGCACCGGCGACGGCGGCGGCGACGCTGCGCGGGTCCGGCAGGTCGTCGTGCTGTGGGCGTCGCAGACGGGCACCGCCGAGGACCTCGCGGCGGCCGCCGCCCAGCGGCTGGGTGCGGCGGGTCTGGCCCCCCGTTGCCTCGCGATGGACGACTGCCTGCCCGCCGACCTGCCGACCGGCGCGGACCTCGTGCTGGTCACGAGCACGTTCGGCGACGGCGACGCACCCGACAACGGTGCCGCGTTCTGGGAGGCGGTCGCGTCCGCCGACGCACGCCGGCTCGACGGCTCGCGGTTCGCGGTGCTCGCGCTCGGCGACTCGAGCTACGACCGGTTCTGCGGCCACGGGCGCCGGCTCGACCACCGGCTGGAGGAGCTGGGGGCGACGCGGCTCGTCGACCGCAGCGACGTCGAGCCCGGCGACGACGAGCGCGCGCACGCCTGGATCGACGCGGTCGTGCACGCCCTGGCCGGGGAGGAGCCCGCATCGCCGGAGCCCGCGCGCGCCACGCCGGGCGTGGCCACGCAGGCCCCGGCCGCGCCGGCGCGTGCGACCCGGCAGCGACCCGGGGGCGCACGACTCGTCGGGAACCGGCTGCTGTCAATGCCTGGCTCGGCCAAGGAGGTGCGCGAGATCGTCCTCGACGTCGCGGACAGCCCGCGCGAGGTCAGCTATCGCGCGGGAGACGCCCTGGCGGTCCGTCCGACGAACGCGAGCGCGCTCGTCGACGAGTGGCTCGCGGTCACGGGCTGGGACCCGGACCAGGACGTCGAGGTCGAGGGGCGCGCGCTGCGCCTGCGGGACGCGCTGACCAGTGAGCTCGACATCAGCCGCGTCTCGCACGACCTGCTCACGCTCGTGGCCGAGCACTCCGGGAGTGCCGAGCTGCGGCGCCTCCTGCGGCCGGGCAGCGGCAGCGACCTCGCCCGGTGGACCTGGTGCCGGCAGGCGGTCGACGTCGTCGCCGACCTCGCGCCGGACGTCGCCGCGGCGGACCTCGTGGGCGCCCTGCGCCGGCTCGCGCCGCGGCAGTACTCGATCTCGTCGAGCGCGCGGGTCACACCCGGGCGCGTGACGCTCACGATGTCGGTGGTCCGCTACGCGTCCCCGTCGGGTGCCGCGCGCGGGGGTGTCTGCTCGACGTTCCTGGCCGACGCGCCGCTGGACACGCTCGTCCCGGTGCACGTCCAGCCGAGCGCGCACTTCCACCCGCCCGCGGCGGACGTGCCCGCGATCATGGTCGGCCCGGGCACGGGTGTCGCGCCGTTCGTCGGGTTCCTCGCAGACCGTGCGGCGGCCGGGCACACGGGCCGCAACTGGCTGTTCTTCGGCGAGCAGCACCGCAGCACCGACTTCTACTACCGCGACGAGCTGTCGCGGCACGTGGCCGACGGCACCCTCGACCGGCTCGACACCGCGTTCTCGCGGGACCAGCGCTCGAAGGTCTACGTGCAGGACCGGATGCGCGAGCACGGCGCACGACTGTGGGCGTGGCTCGAGGACGGCGCGTCGTTCTTCGTGTGCGGGGACGCCTCGCGCATGGCGAAGGACGTGGACGTCGCGCTGCGGGACGTCGTCGCGACGCACGGGGCGATGAGCGAGGAGGCCGCGGCGGCCTACGTGAAGGACCTGACGACGACGCGCCGCTACGTGCGGGACGTGTACTGACAGCGGCAGGGCGCCGCGCGGTCAGCCCACCGACACCTGGACGAAGTCGTACCCGGTCGCCCCGTCGGGCACCACGTCGGCGACCGCACCCGTCTGCGGGCCGTCGGGGTCGAACGCCCGGACGCGCAGCTCGTGCCGGCCCGGCTCGTCGACCGTCCACCTCCAGCTCCACTGCCGCCACGAGTCGATGCCGCCGGACTCGGCAAGGGTCGCGTCCTGCCACGGTCCGCGGTCCACCTGCACCTGCACGCGCGTGATCCCGCGGTGCTGCGCCCACGCCGTCCCGGCGACGACGACCTCGCCCGCGTCGAGCTGGGCCCCGTCGCGCGGCACGTCGATGCGCGACTGCGTCTTGACCGGCCCGCGCGGCGACCACCCGCGGTCCGTCCAGTACGCCGTGGCGTCCGCGAAGCGCGTCACCTCGAGCTCGGTGACCCACTTCGTCGCGGACACGTACCCGTACAGGCCCGGGACGACGAGCCGCACGGGGAACCCGTGCTCGACGGGCAGCGGTGCGCCACCCATCCCCACCGCGAGCAGCGCGTCGCGCTCGTCGGTGAGGGCCGTCAGCGGCGTGGACGCGGTCCAGCCGTCGGCGCTGCGGGACAGGACCATGTCGGCGTCGCCGGTGGGTCGGGCGCGGGCCAGCAGCTCACGGACGGGCAGCCCGAGCCACTTCTGGTTCCCGACGAGGTCGCCGCCGACCGGGTTCGACACGCAGCACAGCGTCACCCACGCCTCGACGAGGTCGGACGCGAGCAGCTCGTCCCACGTGAGCTCGACCTCCTGCTCGACGAGCCCGTGCACGCGCAGCGTCCAGGTGGTCGGGTCGACCTGCGGCACGACGAGCGCGGTGTCGATCCGGTAGAAGTCGTCGGGCGGCGTGGCCCACGGCCCGACGCCCTCGACCTGCACGCCCGCGGGGACGGGGGCCGCGGTGACGCGCG
>NZ_LFKW01000154.1:0-6560 GCF_001040865.1 Cellulomonas sp. A375-1
GACCTCGCGGCGCTCGCGGCCGCGACGCGCATGCAGCGCGGGGACGACGAGGCGGCGGCCTGCGCGCTGGCGAGCCGTGTCGCGGAGCGCAACGGTGCGGACCTGGTCAGGTGCACGGCGGGTCTCGCAGGCGTCGTGGCGGTGGATGTCGACGTGGCCGCGCCGGGAGCGACGGCCCGCGCTCACGCCCGCGCCGGCCCGCGCGGCGCGGAGCCGGCCGGTGCCGAGCCGGGTCCTACGGATCCTGGTGATGCTGGGTCGGCCGCCGCGGGGTCGGGCGGGCCGAGGTCTGGCGGGGTCGCGTCAGGTGGGGTGGCGTCAGGCCGTGGCGTGACGCAGGACGGCATCGAGCAGGCGCAGCGCGGCGGCCTTGTCGAGGGGGTTGTTGGCGTTGCCGCACTTGGGCGACTGCACGCACGCGGGGCACCCCGTGGTGCACCGGCAGTCGGCGATCGCGGAGCGGGTCGCGGTGAGCCAGGTCGCTCCGAGGTGGAAGCCGCGCTCGGCGAAGCCGGCCCCACCGGGGTGGGCGTCGTGCACGAAGACGGTGGCCTCGCCCGTGTCGGGGTGCAGCGCGGTGGACAGCCCGCCGAGGTCCCAGCGGTCGCACGTCGCGAGCAACGGCAGCAGACCGATCGAGGCGTGCTCCGCGGCGTGCAACGCTCCGGGCAGTGCTTCGAGCGTCACGCCCGCCTCCTCGAGCACGGACGCCGGCACGGTCCACCACACCGACGACGTGCGCAGCGTCCGCGGCGGCAGCTCGAGGTCCTCGTAGCCGAGCACGCGCAGGTCGGGCAGGTGCTTGCGGTGGAACCCGAGCACCTGCGACGTGACGTCGACCGTGCCGAGGTACCACGCGACCGGGCCCCAGTGGCGCTCGTCGTGCACGTCGACGATCGCGGTCGTGGACAGCCACTTGGCCCAGGTGCCGAAGTCGACGTCCCGGCGGGTCGCGAGCGCGACGTCGTCTGCCTGGTGCAGCTCGTCGACGACGAACGTCGCCCCCTGGTGCACGTAGACCGCGCCCGGGTGGAGCGTGGCGTCGGCCGCGGCGGCGTCGACGGTGCCGAGGACACGCCCGGTGTCGGTCTCGACGACGCGCACGGGGTTCCCGCCCGCGCCGCGCAGGTCGGTCAGCCGCGAGGCGGGCTCCGCATGCGTCCAGTACCAGCCCGACGAGCGGCGGCGCAGCACGCCGTTGGCGACGAGGTCGTCGAGCACGGCCAGCGCGCGGTCGCCGAACAGCGGGAGCTCCTCGGCGCGGATCGGGCGCTCGGCGGCGGCCGCGCACAGGTGCGGGGCGAGCACGTACGGGTTGGTCGGGTCGAACGCGGTCGCCTCGACGGGGACGTCCAGCACCGCCTCGGGATGGTGGACGAGGTAGGTGTCGAGCGGGTCCTCGCGCGCGACGAGGGCGACGAGCCCGTCGGCGCCCGCACGCCCGGCACGGCCGGCCTGCTGCCAGAACGAGACGCGCGTCCCCGGCCACCCCGCGATGAGCACCGCGTCGAGGCCGGAGATGTCCACGCCGAGCTCGAGCGCGTTCGTCGTCGCGAGCGCGCGCAGCGAACCGGACCGGATCGCGTGCTCGAGCGCTCGTCGTTCCTCGGGCAGGTACCCGCCGCGGTAGGCCTGGACCGTGGCGCGCAGCGACGGGTCGGCGTGGGCGACGTGCTCGCGCGTGGCGGTCGCGACCGACTCTGCCGCCCGGCGCGAGCGCGTGAACGCCAACGTCCGGCCGCCGTGCACGACGAGGTCGGCCAGGAGGTCGGCGACCTCGGCGGTCGCCGTGCGGCGCGGCCGGGTCTCAGGTTCGCCCGGGGTCGCCCACGGGTCCTCGTCCGGCAGCAGCGAGGCCCACGGAGTGCTCGCGTCCGGGCCGTAGCCGGGCAGCTCGGGCGGCTCCCACAGCACCACGGTCTTGCGTCCCGCGGGCGAGGCGTCCTCGGTGACGGACTCGACCTCCTGCGGGTCGACGCCGAGCAGGCGTGCGGCGCTCGCGGCCGGGTCGGCCGTGGTCGCGGAGGCCAGCACGAACGTGGGCGAGGCGCCGTAGGCCGCGGCCAGGCGGCGCAGGCGGCGCAGCACGAGCGCGACGTGCGCGCCGAACACCCCGCGGAACGCGTGGCACTCGTCGAGCACGACGTACTGCAGCGACGCCAGCGGCCGCGACCATCGCTCGTGCTGCGGCAGGAAAGAGAAGTGCAGGAAGTCCGGGTTGGTCAGCACGACGTCGGCGTGGTCGCGCACCCAGCGGCGCTCGTCGGTCGAGGTGTCCCCGTCGCACGTCGCGACCCGGACGTCGCGCACCTGCGCGGCGGTCAGCAGACGGTCGAGCGCGGCGAGCTGGTCGGCCGCGAGCGCCTTCGTCGGGCACAGGTACAGGACGCTCGCGCGACGTCGGGCGGACTCGATGCGGCCCGGGTCGAGCGCGGCCTCGGCCGCCCGCCCGCGCACCGCGCTCAGCGCGGGGAGCCAGTACGCGAGGGACTTGCCGGAGCCCGTCGACGTCGCCAGGACGGTGTGCCGGCCGGCCCATGCGGCCTGCGCGGCCTGCGCCTGGTGCCGCCACGGCGAGTCGACCCCGAGGGCGCGGTAGCCGCGCACCAGGTCCGTGTCCGCCCACGCAGGCCACGGCTCGCGCACCCCCTCGCGTGCCGGGACGTGGCGCACGTGGGTCGCGCGCTCGGCTCGTCGTCCACCGGCGAGCAGCACGTCGAGCAGCTCGTCGGACTCCACCCGACCATGCTCGCACCCGAGCGGCCGTGCTCCGGACGAGGTCTGTGAGCTCGCGCTCGCAGGTGTCGGGGATGAGGCGCCGACGAAGTGCCCCCGCGGGTGCGTCCCGGCGGGGGCACGGGCGGTCACCTGCGCAGCGTCCGCATGCGCCACACGGTGCCGAGCGCGAGGTCGCCGCTCGGGTGAGGGTCGACGTGGTCCACCGCGAACCCTTCACGCTCGTAGAACGCGGCTGCACGGCGGTTGGCGGCGACGTGCTCGACGAACAGCCGGTCGACATCCGGGGGGAGCCGCTCGACGAGTGCGGCGACGAGGCGGGGCCCGAGGCGGCTCCCGCGCAGGCCGGGCGCGACGTAGAGCTTGTAGACCACGTGGTCTAGGCCGGCCCGACCGTGCTGCGCCACCCCGACGACGCGACCGTCGCGCTCGGCGACGACGACGTCCCCTGCCGCGACCGCCGCGCCCACGTACTGCGAGCTCCACCAGCGGCGCACCTGCTCGTCGGCGGCCGCCGTGCCGATCAGCGGCGCGTAGTGGGCCCGTACGTGCGCCTCGCCGAACCCGCAGATGCCCGCCACGTCGTCCGCGACCGCGGCGCGGACCGCGACGTCGCGTGGGGTGAGGTCCCGTGCGTCGGGGTCGTTCGCGGTCATGGTTCTCCCACGGCGGGGCTGGGGCGGTGGCGGTCGGCAGGGCCGGCGCGGTGGTGCCGTGCACTCGACTGCGACGTGCGCCAAGGCTACGACGCGGTGCCCCGCGCGCCGGCACCTGCGAGGGTCGAGGGGTGGTCGGCGCTCGTCGCCGCGTGCCCCGGGCAGGGCCGCCTCGGCGCCCGTCGTGAGAGCCGGAGCGAGCCCGCGGACCGACACGCCGGGGCGTCCGGGTGAACTGCGCGCAGCGACACGCCGTGTCTTCGTGGCGCGGCCGCGCGCGCCACCTGCGGGCACCCGGTCCGGCGGGACCAAGGTCCCGGAGCGCCACCCGCCGTGGGCATAGAAATTCCCACATCTTGTGAACGTCCACCAAGCGCACCACTACATGTGGGGGTCGCGGTGAGATCATGAATTCGACGACGAAGGAGCGCACACCGCCATGTCCGAGCCCGCCGCGCAGGCCCCCACCCCGACCGCGCCCGTCACGGTCGACGTGGCGTCGTCGATCGACGAGTACCTCGACCGCAGCGACTGGCGCGTCAACGCCAACGCCAACCAGGGCTACTCGCTGGGCGGCCTGATCCTCAACACCGCGGGCAAGGTCGTCGCGAACTACTGGCTGTCCGAGGTCTACCCGGCGGCGGTCGGTGAGGCGCACCGCGAGGGCGACCTGCACATCCACGACCTCGACATGCTCTCCGGCTACTGCGCGGGCTGGAGCCTGCGCACGCTGCTGCAGGAGGGCCTCGGCGGGATCCCCGGCAAGGTCGACGCGCGTCCGGCGAAGCACTTCTCGGCGGCGATCGGTCAGATCGTCAACTTCCTCGGCACGATGCAGAACGAGTGGGCCGGGGCGCAGGCGTTCAGCAGCTTCGACACGTACATGGCCCCGTACGTGCGGACGGACAACCTGACGTACGCGCAGGTCAAGCAGGGCATCCAGGAGCTCGTGTACAACCTCAACGTGCCGAGCCGCTGGGGCACGCAGACGCCGTTCACGAACCTCACGTTCGACTGGATCTGCCCTGACGACCTCAAGGACCAGGTCCCGATGGTCGGCGACGAGCCGTGCGACTTCACCTACGGCGACCTGCAGCCGGAGATGGACGTCATCAACCGCGCGTACATCGAGATCATGACCGAGGGCGACGCCACGGGCCGCGTCTTCACGTTCCCGATCCCGACGTACAACATCACGCAGGACTTCGACTGGCACAGCGCGAACGCGGACGCGCTGTTCGCGATGACCGCGAAGTACGGCCTGCCGTACTTCCAGAACTTCATCAACTCGGAGATGAAGCCGGGCGACGTGCGCTCGATGTGCTGCCGCTTGCAGCTGGACCTGCGTGAGCTGCTCAAGCGCGGCAACGGCCTGTTCGGGTCGGCGGAGCAGACGGGCTCGATCGGCGTCGTCACCGTGAACTGCGCGCGCCTGGGGTACGTGCACGCGGGCGACGAGCCCGCGCTGCTTGCCCGGCTCGACGAGCTCGTCGAGTACGCCCGCACCAGCCTCGAGCTGAAGCGCGAGGTGATCGGCCGGCTGATCGACCAGGGCCTCTTCCCGTACACCAAGCGCTACCTGGCCACCCTCGACAACCACTTCTCGACGATCGGCGTCAACGGTCTCAACGAGATGATCCGCAACTTCAGCGGCGACGAGTACGACATCACCGACCCCCGCGGTCACCAGATGGCCGTGCGGGTCCTGGACCACGTCCGGGCCCGGATGGTCGACTTCCAGGAGGAGACCGGCCACCTCTACAACCTCGAGGCGACGCCGGCCGAGGGCACGACGTACCGCTTCGCCAAGGAGGACCGGGCCCGCTTCCCGGGGATCCTGCAGGCCGGCACGGACGCCAACCCGTACTACACCAACTCCTCGCAGCTCCCGGTGGGCTTCACCGACGACCCGTTCGAGGCGCTCGAGCGCCAGGACGAGCTGCAGACGAAGTACACGGGCGGCACGGTGCTGCACCTGTACATGTCGGAGCGACTGTCGACCCCCGACGCCGCCCGTGAGCTGGTCCGCAGGTCCCTGTCCCGGTTCCGCCTGCCGTACCTGACGGTCACCCCCACGTTCTCGATCTGCCCGAACCACGGCTACCTGGCGGGCGAGCACCAGGAGTGCCCGCGCTGCGCCGAGGTCGGCCGCATGCAGGAGTGCGAGGTGTGGACGCGCGTCATGGGCTACCACCGGCCTGTGTCGTCGTTCAACGTGGGCAAGAAGGGCGAGCACGCCGAGCGCACGCACTTCCGCGAGTCCGTGGCGGCGCTCGCGTGACAGTCGCGTCGGTGGGGCAGCGTCCGTCGTCGTCCGACGACGAGCGGGCGCTGCCCCCTGCGCGCGGCGAGGCGGCCCCGCTCGGGACCGCGGGGGACGCCGGTCCCGCGCGGTCGGGTCCGCGGGGCGCGGCCGCGGGCCCCCTCCTGCCCGGAGTGGGTGCCGCTGCGGCGCTCACCCTCGGCGGCGGGCGCAAGGAGGCTTGCGCCGGTGACCTCGTGATCGCCGGGCTCACGCGGATGTCGTCGTGCGACTGGCCGGGCAGGCTCGTCGCGACCGTGTTCCTGCAGGGCTGCCCGTGGCGCTGCACGTACTGCCACAACCACGCGATCCTCGACCCGCGAGCGCCGGGTCAGGTCCCGTGGCGCGAGGTGCGCGAGCTCCTCACTCGTCGTGCCGGGCTCCTCGACGGGGTCGTGTTCTCCGGCGGCGAGCCGACGAGGCAGACGGCGCTGGCCGACGCGATGCGCGAGGTCCGCGACCGCGGGTTCGGCGTCGGCCTACACACCGGCGGGGCCTACCCGCGCAAGCTCGAGGCGCTGCTGCCGCTCGTCGACTGGATCGGATTCGACGTCAAGGCGCCGCGGCACCTGTACCGCGCGATCACGCGCGTCGGCGGCGAGACGACTGCGGCCGACCAGGCGTTCGCGAGCCTGCGGATGGTGCTCGACTCGGGCGTCGACGTGCAGGTCCGCACCACGGTCGACCCCACGGTCCTGTCCGACGACGACGTCCGCGCCCTGACCGCGACGCTGCACGACCTCGGCGTGGCGGACCACGTCCTGCAGGAGGTCCGCCCGGACGGCACCACCACCGAGTACCAGCAAGCCCTCGCGGCCACCCGCCACCCCTCCTGATCCCGCCCAGACCCCCGCCCCGTCCCCACC
>NZ_LFKW01000154.1:6617-25899 GCF_001040865.1 Cellulomonas sp. A375-1
AGTCACTGGGTCGGCGAGCTTCTCCGCCGCGACCCAGCGCTTGCTCCGGTTCTGAGGCGGTGAGGCCGGAGCGATCGCTGGGTCGGCGAGCCTCCCCGCCGCGACCCAGCGGTCGCTCGGGGTCCCGGATCGGGCTCGGCGGACGAGACGCGCTGCCGGTTGGGGTAAACACCTGGGCGGGTTGCGGCAGTCTCCTAGGTATGGGCACAGACGCGCCGACGAGCGCCGGGCGGGGCGACGCGCGTCGCGATGCAGCCGGCGCCCGCGAGCTCGGCAGTCTCGTACGAGCGCGGCAGTCCGGGGTGCCGACCTCGCGCGCGAGTGCCGAGCTCGTCGGGGATGCGTCGGGTGAGCGGGGGACGCACGTCGGGGTTGCGTCGGGCGAGCGGGGGGTGCACGACGAGGTGGCGCAGTTCGTCGGTGAGCATCGGCGTGCGCTGCTGCGCGTGGCGCTCGGCATGTGCCGCGAGGCCGCCGCAGCCGAGGACCTGGTGCAGGACACCGCGGTGCGCCTGCTCGTGCACTGGGACAAGGTGCGCACCGCGCGGGTCCCGTTCGCCTACGCGCGCACCGTGCTCGTGCGGCTCTACCTCGACCAGGTGCGCGGCCGGGAGGCGGCAGTGGTCGCCTCGGGCGGTCGCGAGCCGGTCGCGCCCGACGAGTACGCGTACGTCGAGTCGGTCGACGCGGCCGTCTCGATGATCGCCGGCCTGCCGCCCCGCGCCCGCGCGGTCCTCACGCTCCGCTACATCGAGGACCTGGACGACCGCGAGATCGCCCGCGTCCTGGGCATGTCCCGCAGCACCGTGCGCGTGACCGCGCACCAGGCCTTGCGCCGCCTGTCCGTCGCCGACCCGAGGAGGTCGTGATGAGCGTCAAGATCACCGAGAAGGACTTCGCGGCGGCGTTCCGTGCGCAGGTCGACGCGGAGGCCGACGACCTTCTCGTGCGCGCCGCCGCCGGGACGAGCCCGCAGCACGTGCCGGCGGCGAACCCCGAGCCGGGGCGAGCGGACCCCGCACCGGCGCGAGCGCGCTCGGCCGACGAGGTCCCGCGGCGCCGGTCAGGGCGCCTGATGGTCGTCACAGCGCCAACGCCGGGGCCGGACGGGCTCGTCGGGCGCCGGCGGCACGGGCGGGCTGTCGCCCTGACAGCCGCCGCAGCCGTGACCGTCGTCGGCGGTGTGGCCGCACTGCTCGTCGGACCGCTCACGGACGACGGACCGGACCCGGGTGCGGCACCGGTCTCGGTCGTGAGCATCGTCCGGGACGCGGTCCCGGACGGGCCGGTCGTCGTGGGACGGCTCGGAGTGCTCGACGGGTGCCTGGCGATCTCGCCGGGCACGCTCGTGGCCGTGAACCCGCCGATGTGGCAGTGGGACGGGCTGCGGGGTGCGCTGACGTGGATCGCCAGCTCGAGCAGCGAGCCGTTCCGGATCGGCGACGACCTGCGCGTCGCGGGCACGCTCGTGCCTGCGAGCCAGCTCCGGGCCGACGGCGTCGAGCTCCCG
This sequence comes from Cellulomonas sp. A375-1, assembly GCF_001040865.1. Classification (NCBI taxonomy): domain Bacteria; kingdom Bacillati; phylum Actinomycetota; class Actinomycetes; order Micrococcales; family Cellulomonadaceae; genus Cellulomonas; species Cellulomonas sp. A375-1. The sequence goes on from NZ_LFKW01000154.1 coordinate 8,128, forward strand.
ACGTCATGCGCAGACTTCGCGGGCGACGTGCTGCTCCTCGGCTCGCCCGTGCCGCGTACGGACGACGCACCCGCCCTCCCGCGCCTGGGGACCGGAGAGACGTCGTCGCCGCAGGGGTAGCGCCGCGCCCGGCGACGGACCGAAGCCGATCCCGGAGCGGCCTCGCCACGGGCGTGAGCACGGTGGCCGGTCAAGCGTCGCTCGACGTGGCCGGCGGAGCGGGCTGGCGCCCGGGCGCTTGGCCGTCGCCGGGACGCTCACCGCTCGACATGCCGCCGCCAGGAGCTCCGGGGCCGGCCATGCCTGCCGCGACCTCGCCCGCGGTGCCCGTGCCGGCGGTCGTCGTCCCGGCCGTGCCGCCGCGGCTGAGGGGCCCGGCGACCGCGTCGCCTGCGGTCCCGCCCAGGACCGCGGTGTACGTCGCGCCGTCGACCACGTCGGGGGACGAGTACACGACCGACGAGAACGGCTTGACCGCGGTGAACGAGGCGAGGACGTCGCCGTCGGACGAGACGACCTGCACGACGTCCCCGGCCGCGCCCTGTTGCGACAGCGTGATCCCGACGAACGACTGCGTGCCGCCCGACGGCGTCTGCGCCATGCCCGAGGACCCGACGGCGATGAGCTCGCCGCCCGTGATCTCGAACGTCCCGGCGTAGTCGAGCGAGCCGTTGCCGTCGTTCGTCGGGCCGGACACGACGACCGTCCCGCCGGTCATGGTCAGGTTCCCGTTGGAGTCCAGGCCGTCGCCCTGGGCGTCGACGACGAGCGTGCCGCCCGCGATGATGACGGACACGTTCTCGTCGGCCGCCTCCATGCCGCCGCCGCCGAAGCCGCCGCCCTGCTGGGCCTGGTCGCCGGTCGCGGTCTCGTCGGCGGAGCCGTCGGCGGTCGAGCCGTTGAGCCCGTCGTCGCTGGTGACGAGCGTGATGGTGCCGTCCAGGATCGTGATCTCCTGGGCCTCGAGCCCCTCGACGGCCTGCGTCACGTCGAGCGTCCCGCCCGCGACCTGCAGCGCGTACTCGCCGTGCACGGCGTCGTCACCAGATGCGAGCGTCAGCGCCCCGTCCGTGATCGAGACGACCGCGTCGGAGTGGATCGCGTCGTCGGCCGCATCGACCGCCAGCGTGCCTCCGCCGACGACGACCGCCGCGTCGCCGACGAGGCCCTTGGGGGAGGCGTCGTCGGCCACGGTCGCGTCCGCGCCGCCGCCCGTGGTGACGTCCAGGGTGCCGCCTGCGACGAGCACGTCGGTCGCCGCGGTCAGGCCGTCGTCGCCCGCGGTGAGGTCGAGCGTGCCGTCGTTCACCAGCACGTACCCGAGCGTCGCGTCCTCGTCGTCGTCGGACTTCAGCGCGTCGCCGCCCGCCGTGACGGTGAGCGTGCCGCCCTCGACGACGAGGTAGTCCTTGCCGCGGATCCCGTCGTCGACCGCGTCGACCGTGAGCGTGCCGGACGCGACGACCAGGCCGTCCTTCCCGACGATCCCGTCGTTGCCGTTGCCCGTGACGTCCAGCGAGCCGTCGCCGGTGATCGTCAGGTCACCCGCGCTGAACAGCGCGCCGCTCGCCTCGTCGTCGTCCGCGTAGGCGGAGGTGTCGGTCAGGCCGTTGTCGCTGCCGTCGGCGAGCACGACGTGCACGTCGTCGGCCTCGAGCACCTGCAGCGGTGAGGTGGTCGAGCTCGTCAGGTCGACGCCGTCGAGGACGAGCGTCACGTCCTGGTCGGGGGCCGTGACGACGACCTGCCCGTCGGCCAGCGTCCCGGACAGCCGGTAGGTGCCGCCCGCGGAGATCGTCACGGTGTCACCGTCGACGCTCACGGCGTCCGACGAGGACGACGACGATCCGTCGGCGAGCGTCACGTCGACCGCCGCGGACTCGTCGTAGGACGCGTCGCCCTCGTGCGGTGCGGTGTTCTGGGCCATCGCGGACTCGACCGTCAGGTCCGCGTCGGTGGACGCCGGGACGGTCGTGCCGGTGCCGGTGCCGGTGTCGGCGGTGGTCGAGGTCGGGGACGTCGACGACGAGTCGTCCTGCGCCGTGCACCCGGCCAGGATCAGGGCGACGACGGTCGCGGGGACGGCCGCGCGGATCGCGGCTCGCTTCAGGGGTGTGCGCATGGGGTCCTCCTCGGACTCAGGCGTGGTCGTGGGCTCGGGCGGGTTCGGGGGCCGGCTCAGACGCCAGCGGTCAGGCGCTCGTACGGCTCGATGTGCCGGTCGAGCACGCGGCGCCAGGGGGTCAGCGGGAGCTCGGGGTGCAGCACGGCCATCCCCGTCCCGTACTTGGAGATGCGGACGGGCCGGTGGCCGTGGCGCCACAACAGCCGGTCGGTGACCGACGGCGACGCGCCGGTCTTGGTCTCGATCACGACCAGCGGGCCGAGCGGGCGTTCGTCGCCGGTCTCGACGTCGACCCACACCAGGTCGGTGTCGATCGTCGTGCGGGCGATCGCGCCGGGTCGGCCGCCGTCGACGAGCAACGTGGTGCGGCGGTAGCGGTTCGCGAGCGTGGGGCGCAGCGGGCCGTCGAGCGGCCGGGCCGGGCCGAGCGTGCTCGTCGTGAACCGCCGGGCGTCGTCGGTGAGCTCGTGCGCGGCGCCGTCGTGCGGCTGGCGGAGCTTGACGGTCGAGCCGCGTGCGCCGCGGGTCTTGACCTCGACGAAGCAGTCGCCCGAGTCCGCGTACGTGCGGGTGCGGACCTTGTACCGGCCTCGCCGACGGTGCGCCGCGCCCAGGTAGCTCGCGAGCGCGGGGGTGTCGAAGTACACCGACGCGTACTGCGACGTGCGGCGACCCTCGATCTCGAGCACCCGTGCGCCGTCGGTCAGGGGGAGCGTCGCCAGCGCGACCGCGGGGAGCACGTACTTGCGGTCGACGCGGGTCAGGAGCCCTGCGCCGGCCTCGTCGATGTCCGCGAGCCCGACTGCCGTGAGCGTCGCGAGGCGCCGCTCGAGGTCCGCCGCGCTCACCGCAGCGGCTCCGGCTGCACGCTGCCGGCCCGCTCGTACCCCGCTTGGTACCCCGCCCCCTGAGGCTCGGCGTGCGGGTAGCCGGTGACGCCCGTCGCGCCCATGGGCTCGTCCGACGAGAACGGCAGCGTGCCCGCCGAGTAGCGCACGTCGACCGTCGTCGTGTCGTTGACCAGGTCGAGCCGCTGCACGGTCGCGGAGTGCACTCTTCCGCCGAGCAGCCGTTCCAGGTGGGCGACGAGCGCGGTCTCGTCGGCGATCGCGCGGTCCACCACGACGATCTGCTGCCGCAGCCGGTGCAGCACCCGCGGGCTGTCCGCGAACGCGACCACCGCCACGATCGCCGCCATGAGCCCGATCCCGAGCCCGATCGACGTGGTGCCGAGCCCGCCGATCAGCCCGAGCGCGAGCGCCGCGAAGTAGTAGGCGACCTCGTGCTGCGCGAGCTCGGTGGACCGCAGCCGGATGATCGACAGGACGCCGAACAGCCCGAGCCCCAGGCCCGCGGCGATCGTGCTCTGCGCGAGCGCGGCCGACACCGCGAGCACCCCGACGTTCACCGCGAGGAACGCGACGACGAGGTCGCGCCGCCGGTGCCGGGGCAGGTAGACGGCGAAGGTGAGGACGAGGATCGCGACGAGGTCCGCCGCGTAGAGGGCGTAGGGGGACACGGGGTGCTCCTGAGGTCGGGGCTGGCAACGACCTCGATTCAGCCAGCCTGACCTGGGCGAGCACTGGACGCCGGCTGGACCCCGGGTCCGAGTTCGTTGACCCTGCGTTCACGCCGACGCGGCTCAGCGGGTGAGCGCGAGGTGGGAGCTCGACACGAGCGGGCACCGGCGAGGGCGGCACTCCGGCGCGAGATCGGCAGTCCGGAGTGCCGACCTCGCGCAGGACTGCCGACCTCGCCGCCGCCGACCGCGCAGGGCTGGTCGACGTGGGAGTGCGGGTTCGCCTTCGACGAGGTCAGGGCGTGGCGAGCTCCACCGGGACGGGGCCGGCGACGAGAGTGCTCGGGGTGCCGTCGACGGTCAGGGACAGCGCAGCCCAGGCGTCGTAGGTCCCGGCGCTCAGCGGTCCGTCGCACCCCTCGGCGTCGCCGAAGGTGGTGCTGAACGTCGTGGACTCGCCCGGCTGGAGCGTCGTCGTGGTCGCGTCGTACATCGCGGTCAGGCCCATGCCCACCACCTGCTCGCCGTCCGAGAGCCCGGCACTCAGATGATCGGGCAGGAGAGTGACCGGGACGTCCCCGCTGTTCGTCACCGTGACGGAGAGCGCGCCGTCGGCCGGCGCCGCGGTCGCCTCGACGGCCAGCGGCGACTCCTGCGTGATCGCGGCCCACTGCGCGAGCTCGTCGGCGGAGGTGCCGCACGTCATCTCGAGCAGCCCCGGCATCTGGTCGTCGACGACCGCGTCGCCGGTGACCTGCAGCGGCCACGGCCCGGCCGCGGCGGACCAGTCGTCGGCGTCGGTCTCCCGCGCGCCGTCGGGACCCAGTGGCGTGAACGTCGACAGCGCCCAGACCTCGTAGTCGCCCGGCTCGAGCGGCGTGGTGTCGTCGGTGCAGCTCAGCAGGAGCGTCCCGGCGTCGAGCGGCGTCGATGCACCCGGGTCGAGCGAGAGGTCGATGCCGATGGCCTCGATGGGGCCGGGGCCGCCGACGACGACACCGTCACGCACCAGGACGACCTCGGGGTAGCCGGTCCGGGCGTCGATGTGCGCGGGGCCGTCGTTGGTGACCGCGAGCTGCAACGACAGGTTCTTGCCGGACGCAGCGGTGCGCGGCACCGAGCTCGCGCTGAGCAGCAGCGGCGCCGGGTTGGTCTGCGGGTCGGCGAGGTCGCGCAGCTCGTCGTCGGGCGCGCCGCAGGCCGTCGGTCCGGCGCCGATCGGCGCGCCGTCGATCGGGACCACGACCTCGAGCGGCTCGCTGGTCGAGCGCGCGAAGTACGGGGTCCCCGGCGCGTCCGACTCCGGGCCTGTGAGGCTCCACGTGACGGTCGAGGTCGCCATCAGCTCGTACGTGCCGGGTGCGAGGACTGCGTCCTCGCCGGTCGCGCACGAGACGAAGTCGCCCGCAAGGTCGAGCTCGAAGGGGAACGGCTTCGGCTCCATGTCGACGGCGACCTGCCGGGCCACGTCGAGAGGCATGTCCTGCGACCCGTCGAGCACCGCGACGACCGCCCCGTCGCGCACGAGGACGACGGAGGTCGCGATCGAGCCGCCCAGCGGCGTGCCGACGTAGTCAGCGCCCGGCATGTCCGCGACCGTGCTCACCGCCAAGGCCCAGGGCCCTTGCCGCACGGGCTCGAAGGAGTCCGGGGCGATCCTGGTCTCGACGACCCACCCCCCCGTGCCCGCACCGTGCGCTCTGACGACCCCGTCACCCGCGCGGATCTGCGACGCCGTCACGCGGCACTGCTCGGGCGCGTCGGCGGCGACCGCTAGCCCGCCGCCGCCCCCGTCCGCGAGGCGCGGCACGGCGACCGCGACGCCCGCGACGACGAGCGCGAGCGCACCGGCCGCGGCGGTCGTCCGACCGGCCCGACGACGCCGTGCGCGCGTGCGCACGAGCTCGACGGGGACCTCGTACGCGCGGGCCGCGGGCGAGTGCTCGGCGGCTGAGAGTGCGTCGGACAGGGGGTTGCGGGGCTGGTCGTGGTGCTCGGTCATGACCGGGTCCTCCCGGGGGTGAGCGGCACCGACTCGTCGTCCGGGAGCGGACCGAGCAGCGCCTCGAGCTTGTGACCGGCGGTGGACAGGTACCTCTTGACGGTGCCGTCGGCCAGGCCCATGCGGGCCGCGACCTCCGGGACGGTGAGGTCCTCGCACCAGCGCAGGACGGCGGCGGCGCGCTCCTGCGGTGCGAGCGTCGCCAGGGCGGCGCGCACGTCGAGCACAGCTCCCACCGCGGGTGCGGGGTCGCGTGCGGGCTCGTCGTGCCGGCCCAGCAGGTGCCGGACGCCCGACCACCGCTGGCGCCGACGCGCGTCGTCCAGGAACGTCGTCAGGATCGCGCGCCGCACGTACGCCTCGGCGTCGTCGGGCGTGAAACCGGCCCGACGACGCGCGAACGTGCGCACGAGCGCCTCCTGCACCAGGTCCTCGGCGGCGTGCGCCTGCCCCGTGAGCAGGTAGGCGTAGCCGAACAGCGCCCGCCCGCGCTCGCGGGCCAGCGTCGCCAGCACGTCGTCGTCGCCCACACCGCTCCGATCGGTCACGAGGCCGGCGGTGCGCCGTCCTCATCAGCAAGGACGACGAACCCTCGCGAACCGTTGTAGTGCATGGCAAGGCTCATCCGGTCGTCCGTCACCATCAGCGCGACGAGCCGAGCCGCTTCGTTGTTCCCGCACCGGTTCGTCGGGTCGCACCGACGAACCGGTGCCGGACCGACGAAGCCAGCCGCCGGGACGACGAACCGCGAGGCACCCGGGCGGGTCAGCCGGCGAGCGTGATCGCCAGGGGTGCGCTGCGGGTCAGCAGGACGCGCTCCGGGGAGGAAGCGGTGAACCGGGAGCCGTCGGGCTGGACCAGGGTCGGGTCGAGGACCAGGTACAGGACGGTGAGCTCGTAGTCGCCCGGAGGAAGCGGGTTGCCGTCGCACGTGGCAGACGCGTCGCCCGGCGACGCCAGGGTCACGTCCATCGGGACGGGCAGCCCCGTCGGCAGCACGACGTGCTCGAGGCCCGCGTCGCCGGGGCCGAGCTCGGAGCCCGCGACCACGACTCCGTCGCGCAGCAGCCAGTACGTCGCGTACGCGCGCGCGGTGCCGCTCAGGACGCCCGGACCCGTGTAGGTGACGGTCACGGGCAGGTGCCAGCCGTCGGGCGACGGCGTGATCCCCTGCTCGGGCAGGGTGGCGTCGACCCGGACGGGTGAGCCCTCAGGCCACTGCGGTGCCGGTTGCCCGCACACGGTCTCCATCCACCCGAGCGGTGGCAGTGCCGGGTCGGCGGTCGAGCTCGGGGCGGGGGTCACGTCCTCGGCGGTGCCGACGATCTCGAGCGTCCCGACGACCTCGTCACCGCGAGTCTCGCGGTCGAGCCGCGCGGAGACGAACAGCTGGTACGTCCCAGCAGGCAGGGGCGCCCCGGCCGACGAGCCCGCACCGTCGTCGCACACCGCGGCTGGCGTCCACGCCGCGACGAGGGTGTCCGAGGTCCCGTCGCCCAGCTCGGTGGCGTCGGCTGTTGCCACGACTACGCCGTCGAGCGCCAGCGCGAGCGTCAAGCCCTCCAGACGCGCACCTTCCTGCACGAGCCGCACGGACGTGAGCGTGCGCGCCGCGGTCCCTGAGCGCACCTCGTCGTCGAGGAGCGTGGTGCGAACGGTCGCGGTCGGAGCGTTGTCGCGCGTCGCGAACCACTGCGTGGGGTACCCGCACAGGTCGCCTGGCGCGCCCGGTGAGCTCCGCGGTGTGGGCAGGACGACCGGTGCCGTGCTCGCTCCGGCCGTCGCCGTCGGTCCAGCCGTGGCCGTCGGCGTGACCTGGCCCGGGACGACCTGGGGCTGGCGCAGGCCCACGGCGAGCGTCGAGCCGCCCACCCAGATCCCGACCGCCGCGACCGCGGCGACGCCGCCCAGCGCGAGGGTGCGGCGTCGACGACGCCCGTGCACGCGCGCCAGGACGACGTCGAGGTCCTCGAGCGGGCGTCGGGCGTGCGGGTCGTCGCCCAGGTCGTGCAGACGGTCGCGGAACTCGGTCATCGGGCACCTCCGTCGGGTCGAGCGGGCGGGCTGGTCTGCGGGCCGGTCTGCGGTCGTGCTCGCGGGCTCGGGTCGAGGTCGCGGCCCGGCCGCGGGCCGGCGGGGGCACGGCGCGCGACGACCGGCGTGACCTCGTCGTCGGCGTCCAGCGGGCCGAGCTCGTCCTCGAGCAGGCGCAGCGCGTCGTGCAGGTAGCGCTTGGCGGTGCCGACGGCCACACCCAGGCGTGCCGCGACCTCGGGGACGGTGAGGTCGTCGTAGTAGCGGAGCACCACGGCCGCGCGGTGCTGACGGCCCAGGACGTCGAGCGCCCGGCGCAGGTCGAGCCGGTCGTCGCTCTCGCCCGGGGCGGCGGCCTCGTCGGGCGTCGCGACGACGTGCCGAACCCGGTCGAACCGGGCCGACGAGCGGCGCTCGTCGAGGAACACCGTGAGCACGGCGCGCCGCACGTACGCCTCGGCGGAGTCGGGCGTGAACCCGCGCCGCAGGCGCCCGAACACGCGCACGAGCGCGTCCTGCACCACGTCCTGGGCCGCGGCGTGGTCGCCGCAGAGCAGGTGCGCGTACCCGACGAGTGCCGGTCCTCGTCGGTGCACCAGATCGGCCAGCAGCCGGTCAGCGTCGTCGTTGCGCACCGTGCTCCCTCTCCCGCTCGTCCGTCGTAGGGCCCGTCGCCCTCCTACCTTCTCGACGTCTGCGGCCACCAGGACCGTTGCCCCGCCGAAGGCGCGCGTCCACGTGGCCGTCACGCCGCGCCCGGACGGTGGTTACTCGCCCGTCACGTCTAGGACCTTGGGCCGTGGCTAGACTGCCCCATCGCGCGGCAACGGGGCCGTGCGGGAGGACGTGCAGGGGGTGCGTCCGAGGGTCCGAGGAGGGTGCATGGTCGAGCTCGGTTCCACGAGCCTGACGATCGTCGGGGTCATCGCAGCGTTGGCGATCGCCTCGCTCGTCGTCGCGGCGGTGCTGCGGCGGCAGGTGCTGGCGGCAGGCGACGGCACGGCGTCGATGCAGGAGATCGCCAGAGCGGTGCAGGAAGGCGCGTCCGCCTACCTCAACCGGCAGTTCCGGACGCTCGCGCTGTTCGCGGTGGTCGTCTGCGCGTTGCTGTTCCTGCTGCCGGGAGACGGCGGGGTCAAGCTCGGACGCTCGATCTTCTTCCTGGTCGGTGCGGCGTTCTCCGCCGCGATCGGCTTCCTGGGCATGTGGCTCGCGACGCGCGCCAACGTGCGCGTGGCCGCGGCGGCGTCGCTGCCCGGCGGACGGGCCGAGGGCGCGCGCATCGCGTTCCGGACCGGCGGCGTCGTCGGCATGTCGGTGGTGGGCCTCGGCCTGCTCGGTGCTGCGGGAGTCGTGCTGATCTACCGGGGTGACGCCCCCGCGGTGCTGGAGGGCTTCGGCTTCGGCGCGGCGCTGCTCGCGATGTTCATGCGCGTCGGCGGCGGCATCTTCACCAAGGCCGCGGACGTCGGCGCGGACCTGGTCGGCAAGGTCGAGCAGGGCATCCCCGAGGACGACCCGCGCAACGCCGCGACCATCGCGGACAACGTGGGCGACAACGTCGGCGACTGCGCCGGCATGGCGGCCGACCTCTTCGAGTCCTACGCCGTGACGCTGGTCGCGGCGCTCATCCTGGGCCGTGCCGCGTTCGGCGAGCAGGGCCTGGTGTTCCCGCTCATCGTGACCGCGGTCGGCGCGCTGGTCGCCGCGCTGGGCGTGCTGATCACGCGCGTGCGGGGCGCGGAGAGCGGCCTGACCGCGATCAACCGCGGCTTCTACATCTCGGCGGTCGTCGGGGTCGTCCTCGCGGGCATCGCGGCGTTCGTGTACCTGCCGGGCTCGTTCGCGGACTTCGTCGGCGGCACGGCGGACCTGTCCGGCCAGGACGGCGACCCCCGGCTGATCGCCACGGCGGCGGTCGCGATCGGCGTCGTTCTCGCGGGCGTCATTCTGTGGGTCACCGGCTACTTCACCGGCACGACGAGCAAGCCGACGCTCCACGTCGCGGAGACGACCCGCACGGGTGCGGCCACGGTCGTGCTCTCGGGCATCGGCGTCGGCTTCGAGTCCGCGGTCTACACCGCGGGCATCATCGCGGCGGCGATCTGCGGCGTGTTCCTCATCGCGGGCGGCAACGTCGCGCTGTCGCTGTTCCTCATCGCGCTCGCGGGCTGCGGCCTGCTGACGACGGTCGGTGTGATCGTCGCGATGGACACGTTCGGGCCGGTCTCGGACAACGCGCAGGGCATCGCGGAGATGTCCGGCGACGTGACCGAGGAGGGCGCGCAGATCCTCACCGACCTCGACGCGGTCGGGAACACGACGAAGGCCGTCACCAAGGGCATCGCGATCGCGACGGCGGTGCTCGCCGCGACGGCCCTGTTCGGGTCGTACGCGGACGCCGTGGCGACCAAGATCGCCGAGGTCGGTAACGCACCCGTCGACGACCTGGTCGCCGCGATGATGAACTACGAGATCATCAGCCCGGTCACGCTCGTCGGCGTGATCCTGGGTGGCGCGACCGTGTTCCTGTTCTCGGGGCTGGCGATCGACGCCGTGACCCGCGCGGCAGGTGCGATCGTGTTCGAGGTGCGCCGCCAGTTCCGCGAGAACCCGGGCATCATGACGCACGAGGTGCGGCCCGAGTACGGCCGTGTCGTCGACATCTGCACGCGCGACTCGCTGCGCGAGCTCGCGACGCCGGGTCTGCTCGCGGCGTTCGCGCCCATCGCGGTCGGGTTCGGCCTCGGCATCGGCCCGCTCGCCGGGTTCCTCGCGGGGGCGATCGGCGCCGGCGTGCTCATGGCGGTGTTCCTCGCGAACTCCGGCGGCGCGTGGGACAACGCGAAGAAGATCGTCGAGGACGGGCACCACGGCGGCAAGAACTCGCCCGCGCACGAGGCCGCGATCATCGGTGACACCGTCGGTGACCCGTTCAAGGACACCGCCGGCCCGGCGATCAACCCGCTCATCAAGGTCATGAACCTGGTGTCGGTGCTCATCGCCCCGGCGATCGTCGTGGTCTCGTTCGGCGAGGACGCGAACACGCCGCTGCGCCTGGGCATCGCGCTGGTCGCGGCGGCCATCGCGTTCGGCGCGGTCATCGCGAGCCGCCTGCGTGCGGCCCGCGTGGACCGGGAGGGTGCGCTCGCGCACGCGCTCGACGAGCCGGACAAGATCGCGGCCGTCTGATCCTCCCCACGACCTCGCACGAACCTCGCACGAACCCGCACGACCCGTACGCACGAGAGCGTGGCACCGCACCAGGTGCCGCGCTCTCGTGCTCCCGGTACGGGTTCGGGCGCAGGAGGTCTTGCGGGCCCAGGTGAGCGGCGTGGTTGGCTGGGGGCATGGCGACGGTGCTGGTGCTGGCGGGTGCGGGACGGTACAGCGACCCGTGGCACGACTGCGCCGCGCAGGCGGACGAGGTCGCGCAGGTCGCGCGTGCGCTCGGCCACGAGGTCCGCGTGCGCAGCACGCACCCCGCGACGTTCGACGAGCCGGGGCTCGACGAGTGGGCGCCGCAGCTGCTCGCGGTGGTCGCGGCGGGCGACCCGGCGCACCGCACGGACCCGGGACCGGAGGCCGGCGAGTGGCGCCGCTTCCACGACGCGCGCCAGGCGCTCGTCGACGGCGGTGCCGCGGTGCTCGCGCTGCACGAGTCGTCGTACGCGTTCGGCGACGACCCGCGGTGGGCCGCGACGATCGGCGGCCAGTGGGTCGACGCCCGCTCGTGGCACCCGCCGTACGGCCCGGCGACATTCCGCGTCGTCGACGACGAGCACCCCGTCACCTGGAGCCTGGGCGAGGTCACGACCGAGGACGAGCGCTACGCCGACCTCGTGGTCGCCGACGAGGCGCACGTGCTCGTCGTCGCGGACGTCACGCCCGACGAGGCGCACGGGCACGGCACGGCGGGCGCGCACCCCGTGGTCTGGACGATGCCCGGCACGACGAGGGTCCTGTACGACGCGCTCGGCCACGACGCCCGCGCGCTGTCGAGCCCGTCGCGCCGGGCGCTGCTCGCGTCCGAGCTGTCCTGGCTCCTGCAACGCTGACGACCGAGGGGTGCCGATGAGAACCGGGAGGCGGCGGCTCGTGGCCCTGACCGCGGGCGCGGCGCTCGCGCTGGGCCTCGTGGGCTGCACGACGTCCGACGACGCGACGACCGACCGTGCGACGGCGGACTCCGCAACGGCAGACCGCGCGGCGACCGACCGCGCGACGCGCGGCGAGCAGTCCGACGAGGCGACGCCCGCCGCCACGACCGGCACCGGGGCGTTCACGCACGTGTTCGACTTCGGCTCCAACCCCGGCGGTCTGAGCATGTACCAGTACCTGCCGGCCGAGCTGGCGGACCCGGCCCCGGTCGTCGTCGCGATCCACTACTGCTCGGGCTCGGCGCAGGACTTCCGCACCACGGGGATCGAGCAGCTCGCCGACTCCCAGGGCTTCGTCGTCGTCTACCCGCAGGCCGACCGGCTGGGCCACTGCTTCGACGTGTCCTCGACCGCGAGCCTCACGCGGGACGGCGGCGGCGACTCGCAGAGCATCGCGCAGATGGTCGAGCAGGTGCAGGGCGCGCACCACACGGACCCCGGGCGCGTGTTCGTGTTCGGCTACTCGTCGGGCGCGATGATGACCGAGGTGCTCCTGGCCGCCTACCCGGACGTGTTCGCGGCGGGCGCGGCGTTCGCGGGCGTCCCCGCGGGCTGCGCCGCGACGTCGGACCCGCCGCCGGGCCCGCTGCGCCCGGTCCCGCGCACGCCGGAGTGCTGGGGCGGTCAGGTCGATCACACGCCGCAGGAGTGGGGCGACCTCGCGCACGCGATGGACCCCGCGTGGACCGGCCCACGACCACGCGTGCAGCTGTGGCACGGCACCGACGACGCCGTGCTGCTCTACCCGAACTTCGGCGAGGCCGTGGAGCAGTGGACGAACGTGCTCGGGGTCTCCGCGGAGCCGGTCTCGACCGTGGAGCTCGACGGCGGGTGGACGCGGACGCGGTACGGCGCGGACGGCGACCAGCCGCCCGTCGAGGCGTACAGCCTGCAGGGCGGGACGCACACCTTCGCGGTGGACGTCGCCGCGATGGCCCGGTTCTTCGGCCTCGACGGCTGAGCGAGCGGGCCCGAGACGGCCGGCCCGGGACAGGGGCGCAGCGCGGCAGGTGCGCGCGCCGCTCGGGGAAGATGGGGGAGTGGATGCTCCCCTGAACGCCCCGGACCTGGTCGATGCGCTGCGGGCCGACCTCGACGCCGTCGGGTACGACGTCGAGCACGTCGAGTCGGTGCTCGGCCCCGTGGCCGCGGGTGCGCTGCACCGCGCGGAGGTCGTGCCGGCGCTGCGCGCGACCGAGACGGCGCTCGCGCTCGGCGGCGGCGACGAGGCGGTCGCGGTCCTCACCCGCCTGTTCGTCCTGGGCGTCTCGACCACGCGCGGCCGGCTGGACCGTGCGCTCGCGCGGCTGGGCACGGACGGCGCGCAGCGCCTCGGGCTCGTCACGACCGCGGGGCAGGCGCCCGACGACGAGGTGCGCGCACTCGTCGACCTGCGCCCGTACGCCGCCGTCGACGGCCGCGGCGAGGCGACCTGGTGGCTCGCGTCCGACCTGGGCGAGCTCGCGACAGGGGGCGCGCTGCGCACGGACCACGTGCTCGGGGTGGGCGGCGCCTCGACGACGCTCGCGCAGGTCACCGTGCGCGACGAGCGCGCGCGAGGCCTCGACCTCGGCACGGGCTGCGGTGTGCAGGCGCTGCACGCGTCGCGGCACGTCGGGCACGTCACGGCCACGGACATCTCGCGGCGCGCGCTGGGCTTCGCGCGGTTCAACGCGGCGCTCGCGGGGATCGGCGAGGACCGGCTCGCGCTGCGCGAGGGCTCGATGCTCGAACCGGTCGCGCACGAGCGGTTCGACCTCGTCGTGAGCAACCCGCCGTTCGTCATCACGCCGCGGCGCGCCGACGTCCCGTCGTACGAGTACCGCGACGGTGGCCGCGCGGGCGACGACCTGGTGCGCGACCTCGTCGTCGGGGTGACCGACGTGCTCGAGCCCGGCGGCGTCGCGCAGCTCCTGGGCAACTGGGAGGTGCGGCGCGGCGAGCCGTGGGACGCGCGCGTGGGGCAGTGGCTCGACGCGTCGGGCCTGGACGGGTGGGTGGTCCAGCGCGAGCTGCTGGACCCCGCGCAGTACGCCGAGACGTGGATCCGGGACGGCGGCACCACGCCCGAGCGGGACCCCGCGGGGTGGACGCTGCGTTACGGCGCGTGGCTCGACGACTTCGCGAGCCGTGACGTCGAGGCGGTCGGGTTCGGCGTCGTGACGCTGCGCAAGCCGCATGACGAGGCCCGGGGCGCGCGGCTGCGCCGCCTCGAGGAGGTCACCGGGACGGTCCAGCAGCCGCTCGGGCCGGTGCTCGCGGCGTCGCTCGCGGCGCACGACTGGCTCGCCGCACGCGACGACGACGCCCTCGCGCGCGAGCGCCTGCAGGTCGCAAGGGACGTGACCGAGGAGCGGTACCTCACGCCGGGTGCCGCGGACCCGCAGGTCGTCCTGCTGCGCCAGGGCGGCGGGTTCGGACGCACGGTGCAGGTCGGCACCGCGGTGGCGGGGCTCGTCGGGGCGTGCGACGGCGAGCTCGCGGTCGGCCAGATCGTCGGAGCGCTCGGCGCGCTGCTGGGGACCGGCGCCGAGGCGGTCGCGGCCGAGGTCCTGCCGACCGTGCGCGGGCTCGTCGAGGACGGCCTCCTCCTGCCCGCCTGACATCACCGTTCTGCGGCATTCGCGCAGGCCAGAGCGCCGCGCTCCCAGTCTGCTCACAGGTCCGTCACATCCTCACCCCAGGTCCCTTCCCTACGTTCTGGCCCGGAACGTTCGGAGGAAGGGTGCAGATGTCTGCTCGGACAAGGCGTCGGTGGGTGCGCGTCTCGGTGTCCGCCGGCGCGGTGGTGGCGCTGCTCGCCGGCGGTGCGTGGTGGATCTGGTGGCGCGACGCCGGGCCGGCCGAGGCCGACGAGGTCACGACCCAGACCGTGCAGGCGAGCCTGACGACGATGGAGAAGTCCGTCACCGGCACGGGCACGCTCACCCCGACGGTCAACGAGAGCGTGTCGTTCGCGGTCTCGGGCACGGTGACGTCCGTCGCGGTCGCTGTCGGCGACACCGTCACGGAGGGTCAGGAGCTCGCGACGGTCGACACGCTCGAGCTCAACGCGGACCTCCTGGACGCCAAGGCGACCCTCGTCTCGGCGCAGGCGACGCTCGCGAACGCCGAGGACGACGACGACGGCTCCGACGTCGCGCAGGCCCAGGTCGACGCGGCGGCCGCACAGGTCGACGTCGCCCAGGCGCGTTACGACGACGCCGCCGAGGCGATGGACGACGCGACCCTCGTGGCGCCCGCCGCGGGCCTGGTCACGAGCGTGGACCTCGAGGTCGGCGACGTCGTGACCGGCAGCGGCTCGTCGAGCGGCGGGGGCGGCTCGACGGGTGGGGCGTCCGGCGGGGCGGGCGGCACGACGAGCACGTCGACGGCCTCGTCGGCGCAGTTCGTGATCGTCGGGACGCAGGCGTGGGAGGTCACCACGAGCGTCGACGAGTCCGACGTCGCGCTGGTCGAGGTCGGCGACCAGGTGGAGATGACCTCCGACGACCTCACGGAGACGCTGTACGGCGTCGTGACCGAGGTCGGGCTGGTCTCGAGCAGCACGACGAGCGTGGCGTCCTTCCCTGTGACGATCGACGTGACGTTGCCCGACCAGACGCTGCACGACGGCGTGAGCGTGGACGTCGAGATCATCTACGAGCGCCGTACCGACGTCCTGACGGTGCCGTCGCTCGCGGTGACGCGTGCCGACGACGGCACGTCGCAGGTCACGAAGGCCGGCGACGACGGCGCGACGCAGACCGTGACGGTCGAGACCGGGGCGTCGTCCGGCACCGTGGTCGAGATCACCTCCGGGCTGAGCGAGGGCGACTCGGTCGTCGTGCAGGTCGCGCCCGCCGGCCGCGGCAACGGCACCGGCGGAGGCACAGGGGGCGAGCAGGGCCAGCTCCCGGGCTCCGGCGGCAGCGACGGCCAGATGCCGCTGCCGCCCGAGGGCTTCGATTTCGGGGGCGCGGGCGGTGGGCCGCGCAATGGCTGACCTGTTCCCGCCCGCGTCGACGCTCGACGTCGGCCACCCGGACCCGGCGGTGGACCACCCCGTCATCGAGCTCACGGGCGGCCGCAAGACGTACCGCACGGGATCGATCGAGTTCGAGGCGCTGCGTGGCGTGGACCTGCGGATCGACCGCGGGCAGTACGTGGCGATCGTCGGGCCGTCCGGCTCCGGCAAGTCGACGCTCATGAACGTCCTGGGCTGCCTCGACACGCTCACGGCGGGCGAGTACAGACTTGCGGGCGAGGACGTCGCCCAGCTCGACGAGGTCGAGCTCGCGCAGGTCCGCAACCGGCGCATCGGGTTCGTGTTCCAGCAGTTCCACCTGCTGCCGGCGCTGTCCGCGTTGCGCAACGTCGAGCTCCCGCTGCAGTACCGGCGGGTGCCGGCCGCCGAGCGTCGGGCGCGCGCCACCGAGGCGCTCGAGCGCGTCGGGCTCGGCGACCGCCTGGACAACCGCCCGGGCGAGCTGTCCGGCGGGCAGCAGCAGCGCGTGGCCGTGGCGCGCGCGCTCGTCGGCGACCCGGACCTGCTCCTGGCCGACGAGCCCACCGGCAACCTGGACTCCACGTCGACGCGCGACGTGCTCGCGCTGCTCGACGACCTGCACGCGCAGGGCCGCAGCATCGTGCTCATCACGCATGAGCCCGACGTGGCGCAGCGTGCGCAGCGCGTCGTGCACGTGCTCGACGGGCTCGCGCAGGAGGAGCGCCGGCCGTCGGCTGCCCGGCGGACGGAGGAGCGGGCATGACCTGGACCGAGACCCTACGGACCGGGTGGTCGGCGATCCGCAGCCACGGCCTGCGCTCGTCGCTCACCGTCCTCGGCATCCTCATCGGGATCGCGGCGGTCATCCTCACCGTCGGCCTCGGCCTCGGCACGCAGAAGGACGTGTCCGCGCAGATCAGCGCGCTGGGCTCGAACCTGCTGATCGTCACGCCGGGCTCGAGCACGTCGACCGACGGCACACGCGGCGGGTTCGGCTCGGCCGCGACGCTCACGCGCACCGACGCCGACGCTCTCGCCTCCGAGGTCGCCGCGCCGGACGTCGCGGGCGTCGCCGCCGAGAAGCAGACGAGCCTGTCGCTCGAGGCGAACGACACCAACTGGACGACGACCGTCACGGGCACGACCGAGCGCTGGCTCGAGGTGCGCTCGCGCGCCCTGTCGTCGGGCGAGTTCCTGACCTCGGCCGACGACGCCGAGCGAGCCGCGGTCGTCGTGCTGGGTGCGCAGACGGCGACCGAGCTGTTCGGCCGCACCAACGTCGTCGGCCAGACCGTGACGATGTCCGGGACGGACTTCACGGTCGTCGGCGTGCTCGCCGAGCAGGGCGCGAGCGGCGACGCGAACCTCGACGACCTCGCGGTCGTGCCGTTGTCGACCATGGCCGAGTCGCTCGTGGGCGGGTGGCAGCGCAACGCGCTGTCGACGATCTACGTGCAGGCCGCGTCGTCCGACCAGCTCTCGGCCGCGTCGCAGGAGGTCACGACGATCCTGCTCAACCTGCACGGTGCGACCTCGAGCGACTCGGCGGACTTCACGGTCGCGTCGCAGGACTCGCTGGTCTCGACGGCCACGGCCGTCTACCGCACGCTCACCGTGCTGCTCACGGGCATCGCCGCGTTGTCGCTGCTCGTCGGCGGGATCGGCGTCATGAACATCATGCTCGTGTCCGTCACCGAGCGGACGCGCGAGATCGGCCTGCGCAAGGCCCTCGGCGCGCCGCCGTGGGCGATCCGGCGGCAGTTCCTGGTCGAGGCGTCGGTGCTCGGCCTCGGCGGCGGTGTGCTCGGCGCGGCGCTCGGCATCGCCGCAGCCACCTGGCTGCCGGACCTGCTCGACACGTCGATCGTCGTGTCCGGAGCGGCCGTCGCCGGATCGGTCGCGATCGCGGTCGGCATCGGCCTCGTCTTCGGCGTGTACCCGGCG
>NZ_LFKW01000154.1:25985-26106 GCF_001040865.1 Cellulomonas sp. A375-1
CCAGTGACCGCGGCCCGCGCGAGAACCACCCCGACCGTGCGAGCGCCCCGACAGGAGAGATCCCGATGAACCCCCGACGCACGACCCGCCCGCTCCTCGTGCTGCTGACGGCGGCGACCAC
>NZ_LFKW01000155.1:0-970 GCF_001040865.1 Cellulomonas sp. A375-1
GCCTCGTGGACGTGGCACAGCGACGGCACGCGCGCGAGCCGGGCGGCCGCGAGCCACACGGGGATCGTCACGGTGCTCACGTAGAGCACGTCGGCGTGCGTCGAGCGCAGGAACCTGGCCGCGCGCACCAGGGCCGTCGCCGACCGTGCCGCGAGCCCGACGAGACCGCGTGGGCTCAGCAGCGACTTGCGCAGCACCGGGAACGAAGCGATCACCACGTCCGCGCCCAGCCCGTGCGCGCGCTCCGCGAGGGGGCCGTCGGCCGGCAGCACGAGGGTGACGGTCCACCCCGCCGCGAGCGCCGCGCGGACGGACTCGAGCATCTGCAGGTCCGCCCCGTAGAGCTCGGTGGACGGGTGGGCGACGACGAGCCGACGCGTCCCGCTCGTCGTGCGCGATCCCACGGTGAACCTCCGGTGAGCGGGCGAATTCCGCGGAAAGCGGGCGAAGGGGACCGCTGGATGCTATCGAAGTCGGTACTGTCCCCACCGGGCCGTCGAGGGTGAACTCGGTGGTCAGACGGGTGGTCAGACGGGTGGTCGAGGCGGGGAGCGGGACGATGCAGGGTGGGCGCGGCACGGAGCGCGTCGTCGTGGCGATGCTCACGTACCGACGACCGGACGACCTGCGCGAGGCCGTCCCGGCCTTCCTCGCGGCGTCGCAGGACGAGGGCGCGACGCTGCTCGTCGTCGACAACGACCCCGACGGGTCGGCGCGTGCGTGGGTCACGGCCTACGACGACGCACGGCTGCGGTACGCGCACGAGCCGCGTCCCGGCATCGCCGCGGCGCGCAACCGCGCGCTCGACGAGACGGCCGACGCCGACGTGCTCGTGTTCGTCGACGACGACGAACGGCCCGAGCCGGGCTGGCTCGAGGCGATGCTCGGCTACCACCGCAGCACCGGGGCGCCCGTGGTCGTCGGGGCGGTCGTCGCGGACTACGAGCAGCCGCCCGAGGGGTGGATGACC
>NZ_LFKW01000156.1:0-10694 GCF_001040865.1 Cellulomonas sp. A375-1
AGCGGCTCGGACAACCCCGGCGGCGGCACGCTCCTGGCGTCCGGCGAGTTCGGACCCGAGGTGACGTTCGACCTCGACCCCGCGACGGAGCTCGAACGCATCACCCTGTGGATCACCGAGCTGCCCACCGCGGCGGACGGGTCGTTCCGCCTCGAGCTCACCGAGGTCGAGCTCAGCTGACCGCCAGGTGTCCACAGGCGGTCCGGTTCGCGTCCCCAGGAACAGATCCGGCCTACGATCGGTTGACTGCGACAGCCCGCCGTCTCACCGGCACCACCGACCTTTCGAGGACCACCCCGTGACCGACACGTCCATCCGCGAGCTCGTCATCGTCGGCTCCGGCCCGGCCGGCTACACCGCCGCGATCTACGCCGCGCGCGCCGGCCTCGCGCCGCTCGTCGTCGCCGGTTCCGTGACCGCGGGCGGTGCGCTCATGAACACCACCGAGGTCGAGAACTTCCCGGGCTGGCCCGACGGCATCCAGGGCCCCGAGCTCATGGAGAACCTGCAGAAGCAGGCGGAGAAGTTCGGCGCCGAGGTGCTGTGGGACGACGCGACGTCGCTGTCCCTGACCGGTCCGGTCAAGGAGGTCACCGTCTCCGACGGCACCACGTACCGCGCGAAGGCCGTCATCCTCGCGACCGGTTCGGCGTACCGCGAGCTGGGCCTCGACGACGAGAAGCGACTCTCGGGGCGCGGAGTCTCGTGGTGCGCCACGTGTGACGGCTTCTTCTTCAAGGACCAGGACATCCTGGTCGTCGGCGGTGGCGACTCCGCGGTCGAGGAGGCCACCTTCCTCACGCGGTTCGGCCGCAGCGTGACGCTCGTGCACCGCCGCGACCAGCTGCGCGCATCGAAGATCATGGCCGACCGCGCTGCGGCCGACCCGAAGATCTCGTTCGCGTGGAACAGCGAGATCGTCGGGATCGACGGCGATGCCAAGGTCACCGGCGTGACGCTGCGCGACACGGTCACGGGCGAGACCCGCTCGCACGAGGCCGGCGCCGTGTTCGTCGCGATCGGTCATGTGCCGCGTACCGAGCTGGTCCTGGGTCAGGTCGAGCTCGACGAGAACGGCTACATCCAGGTCGTCGGCCGCTCGACGCGGACCAACCTCGAGGGCGTGTTCGCGTGCGGTGACGTGGTCGACCACACCTACCGCCAGGCGATCACCGCCGCGGGCTCCGGCTGTGCCGCGGCGCTCGACGCCCAGCACTTCCTCGCCTCGCTCGGCGACGCCGTCGACCCGATGGTGCCCACCGAGGTCCCCGTGCTGGTGGAGGACGCCCGATGAAGGACGTGACCGACGAGACCTTCGCCGCCGAGGTCCTGCAGTCCGAGATCCCCGTGGTCGTGGACTTCTGGGCGCCGTGGTGCGGTCCGTGCCGCATGGTCGCGCCCGTGCTCGCGGAGCTCGCGACGCAGTACGAGGGCCGCGTCAAGATCGTCAAGGTCAACTCCGACGAGAACCCCGGCGTGGTCGGCGACTACGGCATCGTCTCGATCCCGACGCTGAACATCTACTCCGGCGGCGAGCTCGTGAAGCAGGTCATCGGTGCGCGCCCCAAGGCGGCGTACGCCCAGGAGATCGAGGCGCTGCTGTCCGTCTGAGCAGCCGGCCGACGGCCGTCCCACTGCGCGGTATTGCGCGCCGGGACGGCCGTTTCGCTGTGCCAGACTGCGGAGATGACCTCGCAGCCCCTGCCCCGGCCGGAGACGTCGGGCACCCCCACGTCCTCCGCCGCAGGCACGCGGCTCGACCCGTGGCTCGGCTCGTACGCCGAGCGCACGCACGGCATGCGTTCGTCGGAGATCCGCGCGCTCTTCGCCGTGGCGAACCGGCCGGAGGTCGTCTCGCTCGCGGGCGGCATGCCGTTCCTCGACGGCCTTCCGCTCGACGCGTTGTCGCAGGTCGCAGCGTCGGTCGTCGCTGAGCGCGGCCTGCAGGCGCTGCAGTACGGCTCGGGCCAGGGCGACCAGACGCTGCGCGAGCAGATCCTCGAGGTCATGGCTCTCGAGCAGATCACCGCGCACCCCGACGACGTCGTCGTGACCACCGGTTCGCAGCAGGCGCTCGACCTCGTCACGCGGGTCTTCGTCGACCCGGGTGATGTCGTCGTCGCCGAGGCCCCGTCCTATGTCGGTGCGCTGGGCGTGTTCCGCGCGTACCAGGCAGACGTCGTGCACGTGGCGATCGACGAGCACGGGCTGGTCCCGGCCGCGCTCGAGGAGACGCTTGCCGCGCTCGCCGCCGCGGGTCGCCGCACGAAGTTCCTCTACACGGTCCCCAACTTCCACAACCCCGCCGGCGTCTCGCTCGCGCTCGAGCGCAGGCCGCAGATCCTCGAGATCGCACGGCGCTACGGGGTGCTCGTGCTCGAGGACAACCCCTACGGACTGCTCGGCTTCGACCGTGACCCGTGGCCTGCCCTGCGGTCCTACGACGAGGACGGGGTCATCTACCTCGGGTCCTTCTCCAAGACCTTCGCCCCCGGGTACCGGGTCGGCTGGGCCGTCGCGCCGCACGCGGTCCGCGAGAAGCTCGTCCTCGCGTCCGAGTCCGCGATCCTGTGCCCGTCGAACGCCTCGCAGATCGCGATCTCCTCCTACCTGTCGACCTGCGACTGGCGCGGACAGGTCAAGAGCTACCGGGAGATGTACCGCGAGCGGCGCGACGCCATGATCAGCGCGCTCAGCGAGCACCTGCCCGAGGCCTCGTGGACCGTCCCCGACGGTGGCTTCTACACCTGGGTCCGGCTGCCCGAGGGCCTCGATGCGCGGGACATGCTGCCGCGGGCCGTGACCGCGCGCGTCGCGTACGTGCCGGGCACTGCGTTCTACTACGACGGCACGGGCGCCGACCACATGCGCCTGTCGTTCTGCTACCCGACCCCCGAGCGGATCCGCGAGGGCGTGCGCCGGCTCGCCGGCGTCGTCTCGGGCGAGCGCGAGCTCGTCGAGCTGTTCGGCACCGGTGGTGGTGCCTCCGACGATGACGTCGTCTCGCCCGCGCCGAACATCCCATGATTTCATCGGCACTTCCCCGCCGTCGCTCGGTGGCGACGGTCCGCCCTCAGCTCGGAGCTCCATCGTGACCACGTCACCCGTCCCGCCCGCTGCCTCGCCGTCACCGTCGTCGACGCCGACTCCCGGCGTCCCCGACCGGGCACCTCGCGTCGCCGTGCTCGCCGGCGGGCTGTCCCACGAGCGCGACGTGTCGCTCCGGTCGGGCCGTCGCGTCGCCGAGGCACTGCGCTCCTCCGGCGTCGAGGTGTCCGTGCACGATGTCGACGCCGACCTCATCGCCGCGCTCACCGAGCTCCGCCCCGATCTCGTCTGGCCCGTGCTCCACGGGTCGAGCGGCGAGGACGGCTCGGTGCGCGACGTCGTCCAGCTGCTCGGGTTGCCTTTGCTCGGAACGGGACCCCGGGCGAGCCGCGTCGCGTGGAGCAAGTCGATCGCCAAGACCCTCGTCTCGCGCGCGGGCCTGGTGACCCCCGAGTTCGTCACCCTTCCGCAGTCGCTGTTCCGCGAGCTCGGCCCCGCAAGGGTGCTGTCCGCGATCGTCGAGCGTCTCGGGCTGCCCGTCGTCGTGAAGCCTTCGCGCGGTGGGTCGGCACTGGGCGTGTCTGTCGTGCAGTCCCCCGACGACCTGGCGCGCGCGATGGTCGAGTGCTTCGCCTACGGTGACACCGCCCTGATCGAGCGTGCGGTCTCGGGGGTCGAGGTCGCCGTGTCGGTCGTCGACCTCGGTGACGGCGCGGTCGCCTTGCCGCCCATCGAGATCGTGACGGACGGCCCGTACGACTACGACGCTCGGTACAACCCCGGGCGCGTCGAGTACTTCGCCCCCGCGCGACTCTCGGACGCGACGCGCGCCGAGGTCGAGCGGGTCGCGCTCGTCGCCCACCGGTCCCTCGGCCTGACCCGCCTGTCGCGGTCGGACCTCATCGTCGACACCGAGGGAGTTGTGCACTTCCTCGAGGTCAACGTGAGCCCCGGGATGACCGAGACCTCGCTATTTCCCCAGGCGGCGGAGGCCGCTGGCCACAATCTTGGGGCCTTGTACCGATCCCTGGTAGAGGCTTCTCTCGCCGCCGCGCCGGTCGGTCTCGAGCCCGTTCCGGCGCCCTGAACGTCCCGTTTCAGCCCTTCAGCAGGCCCGGGTCGTCGGGAGCGAACGTCGCGAGGATGCGGTTGAGGTCCTGGACGGATGCGAACTCGACGGTCAGCCGGCCTCGGGACTTCCCCAGCTGGACCTTCACGCGAGTGTCGAAGCGGTCCGACAGTCGGCTCGAGAGCTCGTCGAGAGCCTCGTTGCGCTGGCCCGCGCGCGGCGCCTGGCGGCGCTTCCCCGGGGCGGCGTCGTCACCGCCGAGCGACACGATCTCCTCGACCGCTCGCACGGACAGACCCTCGGCGACGATCCGCTGCGCGAGCCGCTCGATCGCCGCGCCGTCCGCGAGGCCCAGGAGCGCGCGTGCGTGACCCGCCGAGAGCACTCCGGCGGCCACGCGACGCTGGACCAGCGGCGGGAGCTTGAGCAGACGCAGGGTGTTGGAGATCTGCGGGCGCGACCGGTGGATGCGCGTCGCCAGCTCCTCATGCGTGCACCCGAAGTCGTCGAGGAGCTGCTGGTAAGCCGCGGCCTCCTCGAGAGGGTTGAGCTGCGAGCGGTGCAGGTTCTCGAGCAGCGCGTCCCGCAGGAGGTCGGCGTCGTCAGTCTCCCGGACGATCGCCGGGATGACGTCGAGCCCGGCAGCCTGCGTCGCCCGCCAACGACGTTCGCCCATGATGAGCTCGTACCCGTCGTCGACGGCGCGCACGACGACCGGCTGCAGGACGCCGATCTCCCGGATCGAGTTGACGAGCTCGTCGAGCGCGTCCTCGTCGAACACCGAGCGCGGCTGGCGCGGGTTGGGTCGGATCGACCCGACGGGCAGCTCCGCGAAGCGTGCCCCGGGGACGGGGACGAGCCCGTCGGTCGCGATCGCGCTGAAGTCGGCCGGGTCGGCAACGCCTGCGGTGACGACCGCGGCACCGTCGGCGAGGGCGACTCCGCCGTTGGACGCAGCGGCCGGGACGCCGGTCGTCGTCCCGTTCGTGGCGGACCCGGTCGACTCGGCGACTGCCGTGCTCGCGGCGGCCGCGGCTGCGACCTGCGCGTTCGCGACACCGTTCGACTCGGCGGCCGTCGCCTCACCGCTGGTGCTCGTGGCGTCGGACCGGTCCGGGAAGAACACGTCGACCGGGCGGTCGCCGCCCGCCGGCGGTCGCTGCCCGTCGAGCCCGGCCGGGATCAGCGCGCCCAGGCCACGGCCCAGTCCCCGTCGCTTCTCGCTCATCGGTCCTCCTCCGCGCCGCTCTCAGCGGTCGCGCTGTTCGATGGGGTCACGTCTGTGGTTGCGGCGCCGCGCTCGGCGATCTCACGCGCGGCCTCCAGGTAGGCGAGCGCACCCGAGGAGCCCGCGTCGTACGTCATCACCGTCTGGCCGTAGCTCGGCGCCTCGGAGATGCGCACGGACCGAGGGACGGTCGTGCGCAGCGTCCGCTCCGGGAAGTGCTCGCGAACCTCGGACGCCACCTGCTGGGCGAGGTTCGTGCGGGCGTCGTACATGGTCAGCAGGATTGTCGAGACGTGCAGGTCGCGGTTCAGGTGCGCCTGGATGAGCTGGATCGTCTTCAGCAGCTGGCTCAGGCCCTCGAGTGCGTAGTACTCGCACTGGATCGGGATGAGCACCTCGCGCGCGACGACGAAGGCGTTGACCGTGAGCAGACCGAGGCTCGGCGGGCAGTCGACGAGCACGTAGTCGATGCGCTCGAGCCCGTTGTCGATCCGCCACTGCAGGTACGTGTCGAGCGCGCTGCGGAGCCGCGTCTCGCGCGCCACCATCGAGACGAGCTCGATCTCCGCACCCGACAGGTCGATCGTGGCGGGCAGACACCAGAGGTTCGGGACGTCGGGGCTCTCCTGCACCGCCTCCGCGATCGGAGCGCCCTCGACGAGCACCTCGTAGATCGACGGCGTTCCCGCGCGGTGCTCCACGCCCAGCGCCGTCGAGGCGTTGCCCTGCGGGTCGTTGTCGAGCACGAGCACGTTGAGTCCCGACTGCGCCAGCGCGGCTGCGAGGTTGACGGTCGTCGTCGTCTTCCCGACGCCACCCTTCTGGTTCGCCACGGTGACGACCCGCGTTTCAGCGGGACGCGGGAAGCGCCGACCGCGCAGCTCGATGCGGCGGCGCGCATCCTGCTGCAGCTCAGCCATCAGAGGGGTGTCGTCCGTGACCGTCGGAAGGCTCTGCACGAGGGCAGCGCGCCTGTGCTCGTCCGGGTCGAGTTCGGCTTGCGTTGTCATGTCTCCGTCAGGGTCGTGCAGGGAGGGTGACGCCGACGCGTCTCCCCTATTGTCCGGTGCGGATCCCCCTGCTTCCGACGCTGCCGGGCTCGTTTCACGTGAAACGCGCGACTCTGCGCGGTCGTGCTCGTCGTTCTCCACCATGGGCGACGCGTCCATGGGGGCGTTCGGGCCCTCGGGCTCCGCCGTTGCGGTGGTGGCCGCAGCGCTCGCGAACGCGGGCGCCTCGTCGGTCTGTCCGACTACCTTGTCGACTGTGCCCGTCAGGTCGCCGGGTGCGGCCTCGCCGTTCGCCGACGGCTGCGCCTCTCCGCTCTCGCCAGTGCTCTTGAGAACGCGGGCCTCCACCTCAGCGGGGATGCCGTTCGTCGTCGGTGCCTCACTGGCCGAGCCATCCGAGGCGTCGTCGACGACGATCTCTGTCGCTGTCTGCGTGGGTTCCGTGATCCCCCACGTCGCCGCCCAGGTGGCCGCGCGTTCGCCGACCTCGGCGATCCCCCCGTTCGATGCGGGCTCCGCGCCGGCCTCCGGCGGGACGGGCGAGGGCACGGACGCTACGGTCGCTGCCGAACTGGCTGCACCGTGGACGACACCCGTGCTCTCGTCCGTCGCCTGCTGGCCGTTCGACTCCGGCTCGACCAACGGATCGGCGACAGCCGTCTCCGTGCTGACGGGCCACGTGGCCGTTGCTGGTATCGGCTGTGGAGCTCGACCGTGCTTTCGCCTACCGAACACCCTTACCCCCTTCGTGCACGGCGGTCACCACGCGGGTGGGCTCGACGCCCTCGAGCGTCGCCACCTCACGCACCTCGACCGCTCCGACGAGAGCGCGGCGTGCAGCACGCCGCCCGTTGTCGATCTCCTCCTGCGCACGCGCGCCCTTCAGGGCGACCAGCGTGCCTCCCGGACGAATGAGGGGCATCGCCCATCCGTAGAGCTTGTCGAGCGCCGCCACAGCGCGCGTCGTCACGGCGTCGGCCTGCAGGTCCAACGCCTCCTGCGCGCGCGCACGCCGGACCTCGGCGTTCGACAGGCCGAGCGCGTCGACCACCTCGGTGAGCCAGTCGGTCCGGCGCTCCATCGGCTCGAGCAGCACGACCCGAGCGCCCGGCACCATCGCCGCGATGACGACACCTGGCAGGCCAGCACCGCTCCCCAGGTCGACGATCAGTCCGCTCGTCGGCAGGAACGGCACCGCAGCCGCCGAGTTGAGCAGGTGACGCTCCCACAGGCGAGACACCTCCCGAGGACCGATGAGACCCCGAAGCACTCCCTGGTCCACCAGCATGCGGCGGAAGCCCACGACCTGCGGCCACGCGGTCCCGAAGAAGTCGGGCAGCCGCGGGTCGCCGTCCAACGGGTCGTGGAGGTCAGTGATGTCGTCGTCCTTGGTCACGACGCCACACTCCGTTCCACGTGAAACCTCCGCCACGGCACTCGCCAGCCTGCCTGGCTGCGCGAACGTCCCACGGTACCGGCTGAGGCGCTCGCAACGACGTCTCACCCACAGGCAGGTCGGGAGAGATTCCACCAGGGTGGCGCGTCGCCGACGATGCCAATCGGTTCGCAGCCCGTGCGGGGCTCTACACAGTCCCCGACCAGCGGGTTCGCCCTTCAGGCGTGCGGTCTCGAGCAGCAGACCCGAGCGCCATCCGAGACGTCCATCGATCGCTCACCGCACTCTCCGCGCCTGCCACACGTGGCTGTTCGACGAGCGCCGCGTGCTCCAGCTCCGGGTGGCACGGCCGCCTGGCGTCGCTCGCCAGCCGGCGACATTGCCATGCCCCCCGTGCACGAGGACCCGGATCGTGCGCCGGGTTCCGCACCGCCGCCCGTGCTCGCGCCCGGTGAGTCGAGGCGGAATGCGATCTCCACGATCCCGCGAGGCCCGAGGTGCGCGACGGTGCGGCCGCCGGCCCTTCGGACGCACAGAGCCGCGGCGGCTCTCACAGCGCGCCGCCTAGCCCCTCGGTTCCACGTGAAACACGCTGCTGAGGACCACCCGCCTCAGCGGCCGTGGGCCAATGAGGCGACCGACACTCCGTGCCACGGGCCGAGCGGACTCGCGTCCCTCGGAGCGCACGTCACCACGGGCCGCCGAGCCCTCCGATCCCCTGTCGACCCCGCGAGCGATTGAACAGCACCCGGCGTCTCCTACCCCACACGCCCAGAGGCCGCGGCGCGCGCCCGCTCGCCAGGTCACAGCAACCGCCCGGTCACTCTGACGCACGGCGCACACAGCTACGGCTCTGCACCGCTTGCACGCCTGCTCCCGCCGTGTGGACGCCGTCCTCAGCGCGACCCACGGCACCGCCGGACCCGCGGCCCAGACGACCAGCGCTCGGGAGCCCCTCACACGTCACCAGACTGGTCGCGCGCCGTCCACCGCTAGCGACGACACGCGATGCGCTCGCCCGTACCGCCGAACCGACCCACTCCCGCTGCGCACCTACACGCCAGGGTCTGCATATGACCAAGGTGTGGGCGGCCCTCGTTCCACGTGAAACGGGGATGCCCCACGAACAGCTCGCGGCGTCAAGCCGACATGCCTCGCCAACCCCGCCCGCACAGATCCTGCCGGGGTGACACGCGGTGGCGCGGCGGCTCCTGTGGCGACACGCATCGCACCTACGCGTGCCATTGACGAGAGGCCGCGGGCGAGGTGTGGCGCCCACGGGCAAACCTCCGCGGACGCCGAGAGCTTCGCGCCCTGTCCCTGTTCCACGTGAAACAGTGACGGGGCACCGAGCAGCGCGCGGCGTCGCGTCGCTCGCGTCATCCGTCTCGCGCGTCCAGGCCATGCCAGGGCTCGAGCTCGCAACGGCACGTGCGGACGTATGGTCGACCGCGTACCACCCGCACCCACGCTCACGTGGAGCGAGGGCCGGGCCGGTGCCCGCGAGCAAGGCTCCTCGGATGCCGCCGGCTCGAGGCCCCCCCGTTCCACGTGAAACAGGCACGCGCCCCACCGAGGAGTGCGAAGAGTGAGGCCGATGTGCCTCATCTGCCCCGCGCGTCCAGGCCCTGCAGTCGTCGAGCACGCACGACGCGCCCGGTTCTGCTGTCACCCGCGTGCTACCTGCGCGCCCGTCCACGTAGAGCGGGAACAGGGCACCGCGCCCACGAGCCAGCCCTCTCTGCCTGCACGTAGGCTCAGGACTCGCCTCCGTTCCACGTGAGACAGGGACGCCCTCCGCGCCGCTTGCGGCCCCGAGCCGACACGCCTCGTCGACCTCGCTGGGGTCAGCGATGCCGGGGTCGGGCACGCAAGGCCGCGGCTGTCCGCTTGCCAGGCGCGCGGCAACTGCGTGCCCCGTCCACGAGAAGGCGGGATGTCACGCGCACCGCCCGCGTGAGGCGGAGGCGACGCGTATCGGCGTGCGCCACCTGCCGGGCCTTGCTCAGCCATGCGCTCGCGCGCGGATCTCCCCGGGCCGCCCACCGAGCGCCGGTCCCGGGACCCGACCGTGGCCTGTTGTTGGCATCCCGTCTGTTCCACGTGAGGAACCTCTGTGACCGGCCTCGCGGGAGATAGCTCTGCGTGCGCACTCGCCATTGGGCCCGCAGGGCAACATGCACCGGACAGTGCGTCGGCATCGGCACGACGCCGTCCCGCGCCCAGCCCTCGCCTGAGCGCCTCGCTCCAAGCCTGGACATCCACGCTGTGCTCGCGACGCGGCGACTCGGACCGAGCCGCACCTGCCGCGTCGTCCTCGGGTACGGTCGTCGCCTTGGCCAGTCCGGGCGCCGACTCCCCCAGCGCCTTGTCTCTTGCGCGACTGCCCTACGCCGACTCCTCGCGGTGACACCGCGTGCGGACGACCACCCATCGGGTCCAGGCACCGCGCACGGCCGCAGGTCGTTCTCTACTCGTGCGAGTCGGTCTGCGCGAGCCTCCAGGTGCAGGCTCTCGAGAAGTGACCGCGGGCCGATCCTCATCGCTGAGCGCAACACCCACCACTAGCACCCCCATGAGTTGACGCAGTGCAGCCCCGGACTCAGCTCGCTACACGCACCCTTCAGAGATCGACGCCGGGCCTCGGATCCACACGACGACATCGCCTCACACGACGCATTGCGCGCCGCGAGCGCCCAGTGGATCACTCGCGCTGATCCCTGAGCGCCGCCGCAGTCATTTCCGCGCGCCCTGCATGAAGGGAGCACACAAGCTCTGACCCCGCGGCTCCACGGCGATGCACCGCGTCAAACGCCACTTCCCGGGCCGAGCACGTCGGGTGCACCGAACGCTGTTCCACGTGAAACAGTGCCAGCAGACGGTGCCGCCACGCCGTACCCTCGCGCCGGGCGAGGAGCCCAAGGCCGCCCCCCCCCCCCCCCC
>NZ_LFKW01000156.1:10755-19776 GCF_001040865.1 Cellulomonas sp. A375-1
TGCGCCGGTGTCGCCGAGACTTCGTGACCACACACCGCGCCAGAACCGGTCGTGTTCCACGTGAAACGAGACGGCGCGGGCTCCAGCGACACGCACGCGCGACAGCGGGTCCGTCGCACGCAATCGCCACCACGCTGTCTCGCCCCTCGGCGACGCTGCCTCGGCGTGAGACGACCGAGGGTGGCCCTCCCCAGCGGGAGGACCACCCTCGAGACGAGCAGCGACGAGCGTCAGGGCTGGCGAACCACCACGTAGCGGTGCGGCTCCACACCCTCGGAGTCGCTCACAAAGCCCGCGGCGGCGACCGCGTCGTGCACGACCTTCCGCTCGAACGGGTTCATCGGCTCGAGCGACACGGGAGCGCCGGTCTCCTTCACGCGAGCGACAGCGTCGTTCGCCACGCCCGTGAGCGTCTCGCGGCGCGCGGCACGGTAGCCCGCGACGTCGAGCATGAGGCGGCTCCGCTCCCCCGTCTTCGCCTGGACGGCGAGTCGGGTGAGCTCCTGCAGGGCGTCGAGCACCTCACCGTCGCGTCCGGCGAGCCGGCGCAGCGAGCGATCGGACGGGTCCTCCGACACGATCTCGACTGCGGCGCGGCCGTGGTCGACGTCGATGTCGATGTCACCGTCCAGGTCAGCGATGTCGAGGAGCTCCTCGAGGTAGTCGGCCGCGATCTCGCCCTCCTCCTCGAGGCGGGTGGTCGGGGTCTCGGCGTCAGGCTGGGTGGTCATGCTGTCTCCGTTCGACGTGGCTGGGCCGCGGAGCGGCGTTCAGTTCTTGGGGCGGGGCTTCTTGCCACCCTGGCCTGGCTTCTTGGGCTGGCTCCCACCGGAAGACGCTCCCGGGCCCGAGCCCTTCGCGGAAGCACCCTTCGCAGGCGCACGCGTGGTGGGAGCAGCCTTCGTGGGAGCGTCCGTCACCGCAGCGTCCGTCACCGGAGCGTCCTCGACGGGGGCGTCGGACGTCGGGGACGCCTGCGCCGCGGCGGCTGCGCCGGGCGCCTTCGCACCGGCCACGGGGGGCTTCTGGCGGTCCTTGCGCTTCGGCTGCTGACGCTGGCCACGGGGCTTCTCGTCGACGACGGTCGACGGGGCCTCGATCACCGGGACTGCCTTGCCGCGGCGAGCGCGACGCTCGATCATCAGGCGCTCGGCCTCAGAGCCCGGCGCCGGCATACGACGGATCGTGTAGAACTGCTGACCCATCGACCACAGGTTCGTCGTCGTCCAGTAGATGAGGACACCGATCGGGAAGTTGACGCCCGAGAACGCGAAGATCAGCGGGAGCACGTACAGCAGCACCTTCTGCTGCTGAGCCATCGGACCGGTGAGCGCTGCGGGCGGCATGTTCTTGCGCGTCAGCTGGCGCTGCGTGAAGAACGTGGTCGCGGACATCGCGACGATGAGCATGATCGTGACGATCTGGATGTGGATGTCGCCGTTGGCCTGCATGAACGTGCCCGACAGGGGCGCGCCGAAGACGGTGGCCGACTCGGCGGACCCGGCGAGATCAGCGGTCATCGGGCCGATGTGGTCGCCCCGCGCGTAGGTGCCCTCGGACAGCGGCTTGAGCGAGTTGAGCACCCGGAACAGGGCGAAGAAGATGGGCGACTGCAGCAGGATCGGCATGCAGGACGCGAACGGGTTGGTCCCGTGCTTGCGGTAGAGCTCCATCGTCTCGCGGCTCATCGCCTCGCGGGACGCGGGGTCCGACTTCCCCTTGTACTTCTTCTGGATCGCCTGCATCTCGGGCTGCAGCAGCTGCATGCCGCGTGACGCCTTGATCTGCTTGACGAACAGCGGGATCAGCAGGATCCGGATGACGATCACGAGCCCGACGATGGACAGCGTCCACGCGAGTCCGCCATCGGCCTCGAGGCCGATGCTCGTGAGCAGCGAGTGGAACTGGACCATGATCCAGGCGACAGCGACCATGATCGGCTGCAGCAGACCGTCGAACCAACCCATGTGGGCAGAGCTCCTGTCGGGGTATCAGTGGGCGCTGTGCGCCACGTCGTGTCGGCGGGGCGAACGTGCGGGCGGCACGTCGTCCACGCCACCGGGCGTCCATGGGTGGCATCGCAGCAGCCGGCGGCCGGCGAGCCAGGTCCCGCGCAGGGCGCCGTGGCGACGGATCGCCACCACCGCGTACTGCGAGCAGGAGGGGTAGTAGCGGCACGTGGGTGGCGTCAGCGGCGAGATCGTGTGCTGGTAGACCCAGAGCAGTCCGAGAAGTGCCCTCCCGGGAAGGCGCACGACGAACCGCGCGACGCGAGCGATCGAGCTCATCGTGTGCCCTCCGCTCGTCGGACCGCGGTGCGCAGCGCACCGTCGAGGTCGGCACCCAGGGTCGGGTACGACGCGGTCGCCGCCGCAGGCTGCGCACGGACGACGATCGCCGACGTCGCCGGCAGCTCGTGCAGACGGGTCGCGACGAGGGCGCGCAGCCGCCGCTTGACGCGGTTGCGCACCACGGCGTTGCCGACACCCTTGGACACGACGAAACCGACCACCGGGCCATCAGGCCCGGGGTCGGTTCGACTCGTCAGGTGTACCACCAACGTCCCCCGTCCGCCGCGCGCACCGCGACGTACCGCCGTCTCGAAGTCGGCGGAACGACGCATCCGGTGCGCAGCGGGCAGCACCGACGCTGGGTCAGGCCGAGAGCTCGGAGCGACCCTTGCGCCGACGAGCGGCGAGGATCGCGCGGCCCGCGCGGGTCCGCATGCGCAGACGGAAGCCGTGCGTCTTGGCCCGGCGCCGGTTGTTCGGCTGGAACGTGCGCTTGCTCACGAGAGTTCTCCCACTTGGTCCATCGGATGGGCGCGCGGCACGCGCGACCTGGTCTTCTGCCCCGGCTCGACTGCTCCTCGCGGACACGCACCTGCGGTGCGTGCGGCGTCTGGGCGCGCCGACAGGAGCCATCAAAGGGCTGGGCAACGGTACGCCGTGGGCGGCGGGCCGGTCAAATGCGACCAGAGCCCCGCGTGCGCCTCGTCCGGCGGTCCGGAGCGGCTCGTCACCGGCCCGGCAAGGTCGACGCCCTGGTCAGAGCCCCCCACCGCGGGCCGACCAGGCGCGACGAGTCATTCGTCACCCCATCGGGCCCTGACTGCGAGCCCCTGTGGACACTAGCATCGTGCCTCGTCGCCTCCTGTGGATGGCGACACACGCACGCCCTGCGCGCCGGATCTCGCGACTCGACGACGAGCCGCGTCGTGATCGACATCTGTGCGGCCGCGAACAGGCCGCCGAGCCCGGCTCACAGGTGTGGACAAGTGTGTGGACGAAGAGGCTCCGTGCGAGACTCGCACGTCGAACGGACAAGACGACCCGAGGTAGGACGTGGCACAGGACGAAGAGCTCACTCGAGTCTGGGATCACGTCGTGAACTCGCTCGAGTCCAGCCCGGACATCACGCAGCGACAGCTGGCGTTCGTCCGGCTCGCCCAGCCGCTGGGCCTCCTCGACGGCACACTGATCCTTGCTGTGGGCAACGAGTACACCAAGGAGTACCTCGAGACGAAGGTCCGCACCGAGGTCACCGACGCGCTCAACGACGCGCTCGGTCGTGACGGTCGGTTCGCGATCACCGTCGACCCGCACCTCGTCGACGACGCGCCCCCCGCGGTGCGTGCGATGACGACGGCGCCCACGATCCAGCCGTCGGCGGCGGATGGCGACGACGACGAGCACGTCACCCACCGCGACGAGCCGGACCGGTCCGCGCACGAGCCCGACGTGCGCCGGCCTGAGCCGAACGGCGTCCGCAACGGCGGCCACCACCTGCCGAACGCGCGTCGGCAGCAGGCCGAGCCGGCGCGGCTCAACCCGAACTACCTCTTCGAGACGTTCGTCATCGGCTCGTCGAACCGGTTCGCCCACGCCGCGGCGGTCGCTGTCGCCGAGGCGCCGGCCAAGGCGTACAACCCGCTGTTCATCTACGGCGACTCGGGCCTGGGCAAGACGCACCTGCTGCACGCGATCGGTCACTACGCGCAGAACCTGTACCCGAGCGTGCGCGTGCGCTACGTGAACTCCGAGGAGTTCACGAACGACTTCATCAACTCGATCTCCGAGGGCAAGGCCGGTGCGTTCCAGCGCCGCTACCGCGAGGTCGACGTGCTCCTCATCGACGACATCCAGTTCCTGCAGGGCAAGGAACAGACGATGGAGGAGTTCTTCCACACGTTCAACACCCTGCACAACGCCAACAAGCAGGTCGTGATCACGTCCGACCTGCCCCCGAAACAGCTCAACGGCTTCGAGGACCGCATGCGCTCGCGCTTCGAGTGGGGCCTCATCACCGACGTCCAGCCGCCGGACCTCGAGACCCGCATCGCGATCCTGCGCAAGAAGGCCGGCGGCGACAACATGCAGGCGCCGCCGGACGTCCTGGAGTACATCGCGTCCAAGATCTCGACGAACATCCGCGAGCTCGAGGGCGCGCTGATCCGGGTCACGGCGTTCGCGAGCCTCAACCGCCAGCAGGTCGACCTGTCGCTCGCCGAGATCGTCCTCAAGGACCTCATCACCGACGACCAGACCACGGAGATCACCTCGACGCAGGTGATCGGGCAGACCGCCGCGTACTTCGGACTGACGATCGACGACCTGTGCGGCTCCTCCCGGTCCCGCGTCCTGGTGACGGCTCGGCAGATCGCGATGTACCTGTGCCGTGAGCTCACGGACCTGTCGCTGCCCAAGATCGGGCAGGCGTTCGGCGGCCGCGACCACACCACCGTCATGCACGCGAACCGCAAGATCCGTGAGCTCATGGCCGAACGTCGCTCGATCTACAACCAGGTCACCGAGCTCACGAACCGGATCAAGCAGCAGAACCGCGGCTGACGCAGCCTGGAGCCCTTGTGGAGTTCTCCCCAGGTTTTTCCACAACCGCAGGTCACACCCTGGGGATCATGTGAATCGCGTCACCCGATTGCCAATCCGGCGCCCGGCGTCGCCGCGCATGCGCCGCTGACCTGCAGTGACGCCGATCCGGACAGACCGGGGCATCTGGGCGCGCACCGTTTCGCCACAGAACCGGACAGACCGGGACGCTCTCGAGGGCACCTTCATCCCCAGGTCGAGACATGCATGGGACGAATACACACACCTGTGCACAGACCTGTGGACGACGGTGGACGACCGGACGTGTGATGTGGACGCAGGGTGGCGCGCCGGTGGACGACGAACGACAGGAATCTGGCCGTCCACCGTCATGCACCGGTCCGCCCCGGCGGTCCACATGCTGCATGCACACGACGATCCCCGGCCCGACCTGCACGAACGCCGCTCTGTCCACACAGTGCACAGACGCGATGACGACGACGACAACTTCTTGTCATGGGAATCCACACACCTTCGATGCCTCGAGCTCGACGAGCCGGGAGTCGTCCGCACCCGTCCTCGAATCACCAGGTCTGCACCGACTCCGGGTGTGGGACCTCTCGCGTAGTGTTCGCGTGACGGCGCCTGCCCACGGACGAATCACCGGCCGAGCAGACGCTCGTCGCGCACGTACGACGAAGTTCGACGAGAGGTAGTGGTCCATGAGGTTCCGGGTCGAGCGCGACGTTCTCGCCGAGGCCGTCACCTGGACGGCTCGCAGCCTGCCGACCCGTCCCCCGGTGCCGGTCCTCGCAGGTGTGCGCATCGAGGCCGACTCGAGCGGTGTCATCCAGCTCTCGAGCTTCGACTACGAGGTCTCCGCGCGGTCGCAGATCCCTGCCGACGTGAGCGAGGCCGGGACGGTCCTCGTCTCCGGCAGGCTCCTGGCCGAGATCTCCCGCGCGCTGCCCGACAAGCCCGTGGACGTCACGCTCGACGGCACGAAGGTCGTCGTCACCTGCGGCGCGAGCCGGTTCACGCTGCTCACCATGCCGGTCGAGGACTACCCGAACCTCCCGGTGATGCCGCCGGTCACCGGCACGGTCGACGGCGACGCGCTGACCCACGCGGTCGCGCAGGTCTCGGTCGCGGCGAGCCGCGACGACACGCTCCCCCTGCTCACGGGCGTGCGCGTGGAGATCGAGGGCGAGAAGGTCACGCTCCTGGCGACCGACCGGTACCGCCTCGCGCTGCGCGAGCTCACGTGGACCCCGGCGTCGCCGGACATCTCGACCGTCGCGCTGGTGCGTGCCCGCACGCTCTCCGACGCGGCCAAGTCGCTCGGCAGCGCCGGCGCGGTGTCGGTGAGCCTGTCCACCGGGGCCGGCGTCGACCTCATCGGATTCGAGGCCGCCGGCCGCCAGTCCACGAGCCTGCTCGTCGACGGCGACTACCCCGCAGTCCGCCGCCTGTTCCCTGACGAGACGCCGATCCACGCGATCGTGGGCACCACGCAGCTCGCCGAGGCCGCCAAGCGCGTGGCGCTCGTCGCCGAGCGGAACACCCCGATCCGGCTGAGCTTCGCGGACGGTCAGGTGGTGCTCGACGCCGGTCAGGGTGACGACGCGCAGGCGTCCGAGGCGCTCGAGGCGACCCTCGAGGGCGACGAGATCTCGGTCGCGTTCAACCCGCAGTTCCTGCTCGACGGGCTGGGAGCGCTGGACACGCCTTTCGTGCGGCTGTCGTTCACGCACCCGAACAAGCCGGTCGAGTTCACGGGCCAGGGCTCGGTCGAGAGCGAGGACGACAAGACGTACCGCTACCTGCTGGTCCCGATCCGCTTCGCGAGCTGACCTGCTTCGACGGCGCCTCCAGCGGTGCGGCCCGATCGGCACCCGGAGCGCGTCGTCGGCCGCGTGGTGCGTGAGCCGGTGTCGGCGGGCACAGTGAGAGCACGGAGCCGGCGGGGCACCGCCTCAGCAGCGAGGGAAGGACGGTCGTCATGAAGATCGGTCTCGTCGGTCTCGGCAAGATGGGCGCCAACATGCGTGAGCGCATCCGGCGCTCGGGCATCGAGGTGGTCGGGTACGACCGCAACGCCGACGTCACGGATGTCGACTCGCTCGAGGCGATGGTCGACGCCCTGCCCGCGGGTGACCGCATCGTGTGGGTCATGGTCCCGTCGGGGAGCATCACGGACGGTGTGATCACGCAGCTCGCGGACCTGCTCTCGGCCGGTGACAT
Organism: Cellulomonas sp. A375-1; assembly: GCF_001040865.1. Taxonomy (NCBI): domain Bacteria; kingdom Bacillati; phylum Actinomycetota; class Actinomycetes; order Micrococcales; family Cellulomonadaceae; genus Cellulomonas; species Cellulomonas sp. A375-1. The sequence continues at coordinate 17,829 of NZ_LFKW01000156.1, forward strand.
CGTGATCGACGGCGGCAACTCGTACTACCAGGACGACGAGCCGCACGCGGCGCTGCTGCGCACCAAGGGCGTCGGGTTCCTCGACGCCGGAGTCTCGGGTGGTGTGTGGGGGCTGGAGAACGGGTACGGCCTCATGGTCGGCGGTGACGCGGACCTCGTCGAGCGTGTCCTTCCGGTGTTCGACGCGCTGCGTCCGCCGGGTGACCGCGCGGAGGGCTTCGTGCACGCGGGCACGGTCGGCGCGGGGCACTACGCGAAGATGGTGCACAACGGCATCGAGTACGGGCTCATGCAGGCCTACGCCGAGGGTTACGAGCTCCTCGCCGCGAAGGACCTGGTCACGGATGTGCACGGCACCATGCGTGCGTGGACCAACGGGACGGTCGTGCGGTCCTGGCTGCTGGAGCTGCTGGTGCGGGCGCTCGAGAAGGACCCGGGACTCGCGGCGATCGACGACTGGGTCGAGGACTCGGGCGAGGGCCGGTGGACGGTCGACGAAGCGATCGACCTGGCCGTCCCGGCGCCCGTCATCTCGGCCGCGCTGTTCGCCCGCTTCGCGTCGCGGCAGGGTGAGTCCCCCGCGATGAAGGCCGTCGCGGCGCTCCGGCAGCAGTTCGGTGGGCACGCGGTCAAGCCCGCGGGCAGCGCGCCGAGTGCTCCCCCGCCCGCCTGACGAGCACCCCGCCCGACGAGCACCCCCGCCTGACGGTTACCGAGACCTCCGACGAGAGACGATGTACGTCGCCCACCTGCACCTCACGGACTTCCGTTCCTACCCGCACGCCGAGCTCGAGCTCGAGCCGGGTATCACGGCGCTCGTCGGTCCCAACGGGCAGGGCAAGACGAACCTCGTCGAGGCGATCGGGTACGTCGCGACGCTGTCGAGCCACCGCGTCCCCACCGACGCGGCGTTGATCCGGGCGGGCTGCCAGCGGGCGGTGGTGGGAGCGAAGGTGGTGCGCGAGCTCGAGCCGGGCCGGCCGCGCGCGTCGGTCGTCGAGGTCGAGATCACCGCGGGCAAGGCGAACCGCGCACGGGTCAACGGGGGCAGCCCGGTCCGGGCGCGCGACGTCCTCGGCCTGCTCCACACGGTGCTGTTCGCCCCGGAGGACCTCGCGCTCGTCAAGGGGGACCCGGACGGCCGCCGTCGGTTCCTCGACGCGCTGCTGGTGCAGCTCACGCCGCGCATGGCGTCGACCGTGAGCGACTACGAGCGCGTGCTGCGGCAGCGGTCGGCGCTGCTGAAGTCCGCGGGTGCGGCGAGCCGGGCGCGTCAGGGTGCGGACCTGCGCACGCTGGACGTGTGGGACGGCAAGCTCGCGCAGCTCGGGGCGCGTCTCGTCGTCGAGCGTCGCGCGCTCGTCCGCGCGCTCTCGCCGCATGTCGAGGCGGCGTACGAGCAGGTCAGCGCGGGTCAGGGCGACGCCCGCATCACGTACCGCGCGTCCCTCGAGGGTGCTCTGCAAGACACGCCGGACGGGCTCACGGCCGACGACGAGGCCGGGGTCGACCTGGTCGAGGCCCAGCTCCTGGAGGCGATGGGTCGTCTGCGGCCCAAGGAGATCGAGCGCGGCGTGTGCCTCGTCGGGCCACACCGTGACGACCTGGTCCTCACGCTCGCGGACCTGCCCGCCAAGGGGTACGCGAGCCATGGCGAGTCGTGGTCCTTCGCACTCGCGCTGCGCCTTGCGTCGTGGCGGGTCCTGGCGGCCGGCGGTCCGCAGGGTGATCCCGACGACGAGCCCGTGCTGATCCTGGACGACGTGTTCGCCGAGCTCGACGCGCGCCGCCGCGAGCGTCTCGCCGAGCTCGTCGCGCCCGCGCGCCAGGTGCTCATCACGGCGGCGGTGGCCGCGGACGTCCCCGAGCCGCTCGCCGGCGCCCGCGTCGACGTCATGGGCGGCGAGGTCTCGCGTGTCCTCTGACCAGCGCTCTCACCCGCGCAGGA
>NZ_LFKW01000156.1:19845-40509 GCF_001040865.1 Cellulomonas sp. A375-1
TCACGTGCTGCGCGACCTCGTCGAGCTGCTGCCCGAGCGTCAGGTCGCGGCCGCGGCGCTGGGGCGCGCCAAGGAGAGCGCGCGCCGACGAGGGCTCCGGCCGGGCGACGCTCCCCGCGGCGCGCGGCGCGAGGTCCAGCTCGGCGACGCGCGGCCGGGCGGGCGGGACCCGCGCACGGTCGGCGAGGCGCTCGACGCGCTCGTCGGGCAGCTCGCGTGGTCCCCCGGCGTGACGGCGGGGACCATCCAGGCCCGGTGGGCCGAGCTGTTCGGTGCGGAGATCGCGTCGCACACGCAGTACGTGTCGTTCGAGGCGGGCGTGCTGACGATGCGCGCGGAGTCGACCGCGTGGGCGACGAACCTCACGTGGACGGTCCCGACGATGCTGCGGACCCTGGCCGACGAGCTGGGTGAAGGAGTCGTCGTCCAGATCCAGGTGCAGGGCCCCGGCGGACCCGGATTCGGACGTGGGCCGCGCAGCGTCAAGGGCCGCGGGGTGCGCGACACGTACGGGTAGGCGAGACCTTCACCGAACCCGTCCGCCGCGACGCGGTGTTTCAGAGGGGTCAGCCGCACCGTACGGGTAGACTTCTAGGGTCATTCCTGGCGCCTTGGTGCCCGGAACTCCAGCGTCACGGAGTGATCTGCCCTCCTCGCAGTCGGGCGGGCCCCTCCGGCGCGTTTCGCAGATCCTGAGGAGTACCCCCGCCCGTGGCCGAGCAGCCCAGCCCCCAGCCCGAGTCCGGCGGCAGCTACGACGCCGACGCGATCACCGTCCTCGAAGGCCTGGAGGCGGTGCGCAAGCGCCCCGGCATGTACATCGGCTCGACCGGTGAGCGCGGTCTGCACCACCTGGTGTACGAGGTCGTGGACAACTCCGTCGACGAGGCCCTCGCGGGCTACTGCGACCACATCGAGGTGACGCTGCGCGCCGACGGCGGCGTGCGCGTGGTCGACAACGGCCGTGGCATCCCGGTCGCGATCCACCCGACCGAGGGCAAGCCCACTCTCGAGGTCGTCATGACCATCCTGCACGCGGGCGGCAAGTTCGGCGGCAGCGGCTACGCGGTCTCCGGTGGACTGCACGGCGTGGGCGTCTCGGTGGTGAACGCGCTGTCGAAGCGCGTGGAGTCCGTCATCAAGCGCGACGGCTTCACGTGGGAGATGGACTTCGAGGACGGCGGCAAGCCGGTCGGGGGCATCCGCCAGGGTGAGCCGACGGACGCCACGGGCACGCAGCAGACGTTCTGGGCCGACGACACGATCTTCGAGACCGTCGAGTACGACTTCGAGACGCTGCGCAGCCGGTTCCAGCAGATGGCGTTCCTCAACAAGGGCCTGCAGATCACGCTCACCGACGAGCGTCCGCAGCACCTGGGCACGGGCGACGAGGTCGCGGGCGAGCCGGGCGACGAGGCCGAGGGCGGCGCGCCGGCCGCGCGCGTCGTGTCCTACAAGTACGACGACGGCCTGCTCGACTACGTCAAGCACCTCAACTCGGCGAAGAAGGTGGACCTGGTCCACCCGGACGTCATCGACTTCGAGGCGGAGGACACCGAGCGCCGGATCTCCGTCGAGGTCGCGATGCAGTGGACCACCGCGTACTCCGAGTCGGTCCACACGTACGCCAACACGATCTCGACCACCGAGGGCGGCACGCACGAGGAGGGCTTCCGTGCGGCGATGACCGGTCTGATCAACCGCTACGCGCGCGACAAGAACCTGCTCAAGGACAAGGACGAGAACCTCACGGGTGACGACATCCGCGAGGGCCTCACCGCGGTCATCTCGGTCAAGCTCGGCGAGCCGCAGTTCGAGGGCCAGACGAAGACCAAGCTCGGCAACACCGAGGCGAAGACGTTCGTGCAGCGCGTGGTCAACGACCAGCTCGGCGACTGGCTCGACTCGCACCCGGTCGAGGCGCGTGACGTGATCCGCAAGTCGATCCAGGCGTCGGCCGCGCGCATGGCGGCCCGCAAGGCTCGCGAGGCGACCCGCCGCAAGGGCCTGCTGGAGTCGGGCGGCATGCCGGGCAAGCTCAAGGACTGCCAGTCCAACCGCCCGGAGGAGTGCGAGGTCTTCATCGTCGAGGGCGACTCGGCCGGCGGTTCGGCGGTGCGTGGGCGCAACCCGCGCACGCAGGCGATCCTGCCGATCCGAGGCAAGATCCTCAACGTCGAGCGCGCGCGCCTGGACCGCGCGCTCAGCAACCTCGAGGTGCAGGCGCTGATCACGGCGTTCGGCACGGGCATCGGCGAGGACTTCGACATCGCCAAGCTCAGGTACCACAAGATCGTCCTCATGGCCGACGCCGACGTCGACGGCCAGCACATCCGCACGCTGCTGCTGACGCTCCTGTTCCGGTACATGCCCGAGCTCATCAAGACCGGCAAGGTCTACATGGCGCAGCCGCCGCTGTACCGGATCAAGTGGTCGAACGCCGAGCACGACTACGTGTACTCGGACCGCGAGCGGGACGCGTTCATCGTCGAGGGCCAGGCCGCCGGCAAGCGCCTGCCCAAGGAGAACTCGATCCAGCGCTACAAGGGTCTGGGCGAGATGGACTACTCGGAGCTGTGGGAGACCACGATGTCGCCCGAGCACCGCACGCTCCTGCAGGTCACGCTCGACGAGGCCGCGGCGGCCGACGAGATCTTCTCGGTGCTGATGGGCGAGGACGTCGAGGCCCGTCGCAGCTTCATCCAGCGCAATGCCAAGGACGTCCGGTTCCTCGACATCTAGCCGACGACGAGCCCACGACCTCCCCCGCTTCTCCCGCACCACCGAAGGACTGACGTGACCGACATCCCGAACGGCGACGGCATCGAGCACGGCCGGATCGACCAGGTCGACCTGCAGCTCGAGATGCAGCGGTCGTACCTGGACTACGCGATGGCGGTCATCGTCGGGCGTGCGCTGCCCGACGTGCGCGACGGCCTCAAGCCGGTCCACCGTCGCGTGCTGTACGCGATGTACGACGGCGGCTACCGCCCGGACCGTCAGTTCTCGAAGTGCAGCCGCGTCGTCGGCGACGTCATGGGCAAGTACCACCCGCACGGTGACACGGCGATCTACGACGCCCTCGTGCGCCTGGTCCAGGACTGGTCGATGCGCTACCCGCTCGTGGCGGGCCAGGGCAACTTCGGCTCCCCCGGTGACGACCCCGCGGCCGCCCCGCGGTACACCGAGTGCAAGATGGCCCCGCTCGCCATGGAGATGGTGCGGGACATCGACGAGGACACGGTCGACTTCGGCGACAACTACGACGGCCGCACCCAGGAGCCGCAGGTCCTGCCCAGCCGGTTCCCGAACCTGCTGGTCAACGGCTCGGCGGGCATCGCGGTCGGCATGGCGACGAACATCCCGCCGCACAACCTGCGCGAGGTCGCCGCGGGCGTCCAGTGGCACCTGGAGCACCCGGAGGCGAGCAACGAGGAGCTCCTCGAGGCGCTGATGGCGCGCATCAAGGGCCCGGACTTCCCGACGGCGGCGACGATCCTCGGTCACAAGGGCATCGAGGACGCGTACCGCACGGGCCGCGGCTCGATCACGATGCGCGCAGTGGTCGAGGTCGAGGAGATCCAGGGCCGGATCTGCCTCGTCGTGACCGAGCTGCCGTACCAGGTGAACCCGGACGCGCTCGCGAAGAAGATCGCGGACCTGGTCCGCGAGAACCGGGTCGGCGGCATCGCTGACATCCGCGACGAGACGTCGGGCCGCACGGGTCAGCGCCTGGTGATCGTGCTCAAGCGCGACGCGGTCGCCAAGGTCGTGCTGAACAACCTGTACAAGCACACGCAGCTGCAGGACACGTTCGGCGCCAACATGCTCGCGCTCGTCGACGGCGTGCCCCGCACGCTCAGCATCGACGCGTTCGTGCGGCACTGGACGACGCACCAGATCGACGTCATCCGCCGGCGCACGGCGTACCGCCTGCGCAAGGCCGAAGAGCAGATCCACATCTACCGCGGCTATCTCAAGGCGCTCGACGCGCTCGACGCGGTCATCGCGCTCATCCGCCGCTCCCCCGACGCCGACGAGGCACGCACGGGGCTCATGGAGCTGCTCGACGTCGACGAGGTCCAGGCCAACGCGATCCTCAACCTGCAGCTGCGCCGCCTGGCCGCGCTGCAGCGCCAGGAGATCCTCGACCGGTACGCCGAGCTCGAGGCGCAGATCACGGGCTACAACGAGATCCTCGCCTCGGAGCAGCGGCAGCGCGACATCGTCTCGCTCGAGATGGGCGAGATCGTCGAGAAGTACGGCGACGAGCGCCGCACCCGCATCCTGCCGTTCGACGGCGAGGTCAGCGTCGAAGACCTCATCGCCGAGGAGGAGGTCGTCGTCACGATCACGCGCGGCGGGTACGCCAAGCGCACCCGGTCGGACAACTACCGGGCGCAGCGTCGCGGCGGCAAGGGCGTCAAGGGTGCGCAGCTGCGCGAGGACGACATCGTCGACCACTTCTTCGTCACGACGACGCACCACTGGCTGCTGTTCTTCACCAACCTGGGCCGCGTGTACCGCGCGAAGGCGTACGAGCTGCCCGAGGCGGGCCGTGACGCCAAGGGGCAGCACGTCGCGAACCTCCTGGCGTTCCAGCCCGACGAGAAGATCGCGCAGGTGCTCGCGCTGCGCGACTACGAGCAGGCCGAGTACCTGGTCCTGGCCACGAAGCGGGGTCTCGTGAAGAAGACCCGCCTGGCGGACTACGACTCGAACCGGTCCGGCGGTGTCATCGCGATCAACCTGCGCGAGGACGACGAGGGTCGTCCCGACGAGCTCGTCTCGGCGCGGATCGTCGACGCCGACCAGGACATGATCCTCGTCTCACGTCAGGGGCAGTCGATCCGCTTCACGGCGGACGACGAGCAGCTGCGGCCGATGGGCCGCGCGACCAGCGGTGTGACGGGCATGAAGTTCCGTGGCGACGACGAGCTGCTCGCGGCCGACGTCGTGCGCGAGGACGCGTTCCTGTTCACGGTCACCGAGGGTGGCATCGCCAAGCGCACCGCGCTGACGGTCGAGAACTACCGCCAGCAGGGGCGCAACGGGTACGGCATCCGGGTCGCGAACCTGCCCGAGCAGAACGGTGACCTCGTGGGCGCGCTCGTCGTCGACGAGAACGACGAGGTGCTGGTCATCATGGAGCGCGGCAAGGTCGTGCGTTCCGCGGTCGACGAGGTGCACGCGACGGGCCGCACGACGCAAGGTGTGATCTTCGCGAAGCCCGACTCGGGTGACCGGATCATCGCAGTCGCGCGCAACACCGAGCGTCCGGAATCGGACGATGCCGGTACCGTGGTCGGCGACAGTGGCGCGCCGAGCGTCGAGACCAGCCCTGGCTCGGCGGCTGAGACGAGCGCCGACAGCGCGACCGACACGCCCGCGGAGGACGCATGACGGACCCGGCTCCCCCTTCGATCCCGCCTCGCAACCGACCGACCCAGCAGTCCGCCTCGTCGGCGCGCACTGCCACGTCGCCGGCCGGCTGGGACGCAGGTGGACCCGGTCAGGGTGAGAAGACGGCGGTGAAGTCCGCCACCTCCCCCGCCTCCTCGTCGGGCCCGAAGCCCGGCTCGTCGGGACCCAAGCCGGGCGCGGACTCGTCGTCCGGCAGGCCTGCGGCCTCCGTCGAGGAGAAGGTGACGTCCGGCGAGCGTTCGCCGGGCTCCGCCCCGCACGACCCGCCCACGCCGCTCATGGCGGCCGTGGACAAGACCACCGCCTGGATCAAGAAGGCGGCCGGAGCCACGAGCACCGCGATCTCCACGGCCACCCGGCCCCGTCACGAGGACCCCGCCATGACGACCACCCCCACGGCGCCCCCGGCCGCCGCGGGCTCGACCGGCACCACCCCGCCGTCGGTCCCGCTGCGCACCTCGACCACCGCCCAGCCCAGCTCCGGCACGTCCGGTGCGCGCCCGCAGACCGGTCGCATCCCGACCGTCACGTCCTCGGGCGGCCCGCGCCGCGTGCGGCTCGCGATCTCGCGCATCGACCCGTGGTCGGTGATGAAGCTGTCGTTCCTGCTGTCCGTCGCGTTCGGCATCCTGCTCGTCGTCGCCGTCGCCGTGGTCTGGTACACGCTCAACGGCCTGCACGTGTTCACGAACATCGACGACCTGGTCACGCAGGTCACGGGCACCGAGGGCAACATCGACATCCTGCAGTACGTCGAGTTCAAGCGCGTGATCTCGGGCGCGACCCTCGTCGCCGTCGTCGACGTCTTCCTGCTGACCGCGCTGTCGACCATCGGCGCGTTCCTCTACAACATCGTCGCGGCGCTCGTCGGCGGGCTGCACGTGACCATGACGGACGAGTGATCCTCGGTTCCACCACGCAGGACGGCAGCGCGTGCTGCGCCGGTTTGGGCGGCGGGCACGCGCTGAGGTAGTCTCGTCCGGCGCGCTGCGGCTGCAGTCGTGCACGGGCCTATAGCTCAGACGGTTAGAGCGCTTCCCTGATAAGGAAGAGGTCACAGGTTCAAGTCCTGTTAGGCCCACTCCCGACCTGTGGGGGACCCATGAAGAAGCTCCTGCTCCTGGTGGCCCTGGCCGCCGTCGGCTACGTCGTGTACCAGAAGGTCGCGCAGGACCGCGATGAGCGGGACCTGTGGTCCGAGGTCACCGACACCTTCGAGTGACCGACCCCTCGGCCCCTGGCCGAGCCGGGGGCCATGGCGCAATTGGTAGCGCACCTGCTTTGCAAGCAGGGGGTTAGGGGTTCGAGTCCCCTTGGCTCCACCATGCGAAGGGCCGCTGACGCAGGTCAGCGGCCCTTCGTGATGCGCGGGGACGGTGCCTGAGGGACGTCTCGCCGTCGTTCTCCCCCCTCTGCCTCGTCTCGCGACGTGGGTGGGCGACGTCGTCCTGCAGCGCTCGACGACGTCGGACCGCGTGCCTGACACATCGTGGCTCGTGGTGTCGGTCCCGACGAAGACGCCTTATGCCATACTTCTTCTGGCGACCTAGGGGGCAAGAGAAGTTTGGCATATCCACCCTTCCATGAACGTGGACCGCGGGATGTCCCGATGGTCATGACGCAGTCCGAGTTCTCTGAGCGGTTCCCAGCAGAGAGTGATCTCGTCGAGTTCAAGCAAGGCGTGCCGCCGGAGAAGGTGGCAGAGGCAGTCACAGCCTTCTCCAACACCGACGGTGGCGTCGTGCTGCTGGGAGTCGACAACGGCGGTCGCGCCGTCGGGATCAGGACAGACGGCGAGCAGCAGGCGAAGACTCACCGCGCCGTAGCTCAGGTGCACAACCCCGGACGCTACGAGCTGCACGAGCTACTCGTCGGCGAACGCGGCGTGCTGGTCCTCGCGGTCAATCGTCGGCGCGAGGGGTTCGCGCAGATGCGCGATGGCCGCATCCTGGTGCGGCGCGGGGCCATGAACACGGCGCTGATCGGCGACGAGCTCATGAGGTTCGTCACGGCGCGGTCGTTGACGAGGTACGAGTCGACCCCGACCAAGGCCGCCCTGACGATGGCGGATCCGGAGCTGCTGGAGCGGCTTCGATCCACGTACGGGTGGTCGGCCGACGGCATCGAGGATCGGCTCGTTGAGACGGGGTTCGTCGAGCGCACCTCCGATGGGCCGATGCTTACGGTCGCCGGCGTCCTGTACCTCCTACCGCGGCCCGCCGACATCCTGGGTAAGGCCTACGTCGAGATCTTCCGGTACCGCGACGAGACAGAGGTGTACGACCGCAGGTTCGACATCGATGGCCCGGTGAACGACCAGGTCGAGCGGACGACGCAGGCACTGATGGACGACCTGGGGTCCGACGTCGTCGTGATCGGTCTGCACCGGCACGAACTGCCCAGGATCCCAGAACCGGTCCTGCGAGAGGCCGTCGCGAACGCGGTGGCCCACCGCACCTACGAGAACGCGCGGCAGCCCGTACGAGTCGAGCTGCGACCGGATCGCGTCGTCATCACGTCCCCGGGTGGGCTCCCCGAACCGATCACGCTCGAGAACATCCGACAGCAGAACGCTGCGCGGAACATCGATGTCATCAAGGCGTTGCGCCGGTTCCGGCTCGCAGAAGACGCGGGGCTCGGCGTCGACGTCATGCAGGACACGATGGAAGCGGCGCTGCTCGAGCCGCCCGAATTCGACGCGGATGGAGCCCACGTCGGGGTCGTCCTCAGGCTGGGCAGCACGGTGACCCCCCAGGAACGTGCCTGGATCGCTGAAGTCGAGCGGCGTGGCGAGATCAAGGCGCACGACAAGCTGCTCCTGCTGCATGCGGCGCGCGGTGAGCTTCTGACCAACACGTCCGTCCGCGAGCTCCTCGGCGTCGACAGCACGCACGCCCGGGCCGCGCTCCAGCGTCTGCGGAATCTTGGCTACCTGCAGCAGAGCGGTGAGCGCGGTGGTGCCTCCTACACGCTGGCAAAGGAGCTCGGCCCACCGGCGGGCTTGCAGCTCGCCGGAGATGAGCTCGAAGCCCTCGTCCTGACGCTCGCGAGCAAGGGCCGGGTGACCAATGAGCAGGTCCGAGGAAGGACCGGGCTAGAGCGCAACCAGGTGCTCGGGCTGCTGTCGCGGCTCGTCGAGTCCGGTCGGCTTGAGAAGCACGGCGAGCGGCGCGGCACGTACTACACCCTTGCCGACGGCCGTCTCGGAGTCTGACCCGCTCAGCAGCGCTACGTTCGCGGCATGCGGAACTCGAGTGCTGTGGCGGTCGCGGCGACGGTGCTCGTGCTCGCCGCCTGTGCGACGGGGATGTCGGGTGCCGAGACCGAGGCCTGCGACCGGGTCAGCGTCTGGGCGTACGGCGGGCAGGACGCCGATCGCTTCGACCAGGCGGTGGCGGCGGCGCAGGAGGCGCTCGCCGATGCCGGCGACACCCCGCTCGCCGAGCCGCTGGCGCAGCTCCTCGGCAGCCCCGAGGCCGAGCGGGGCGCCGGGGCCGAGGCGTTCCTGGCCGTGTGCGAGGACCACGGCTGGGAACCGCTCGAGGGCTAGTCAGTCTCCTGCGCGGCGGGCGCGCTCGGTGATCTCGCTCAGCACGCGTGGCGTGTAGACCGGGACCGGTCCAGGGGTCTCCGGGCCGTGCTCGAGGGTGCCCCACTGCCAGTAGGGCGTGACCGACGCGCGTCGGCCCTCGGTGTGCAGGCGCAGGTCCAGGAGCATCGCGTACCGGTAGCCGAACCGCCGCTGCAGCGCCTGGGCGGTCTCGATGCCCGGGCCGGGCTCGTCGGCGGTCGCGGAGTCGGCGCTGACGTGCACGAGCAGCAGGTTGTGCTCGGGCCCGAGCAGGCCGCGGTGGTGGACGATCAGGTTGGGCACGTGCGCGGCGTCGGCACCGAACTTCACCGACGACTCCAGCATCATCCCGGAGCGGTCGTACTCGCTGTCGACGTTCCAGGTGCGCTCGATCGTCTGCCGCACGTACCAGCCGAGGTGGAACGCGATGGTGCGTTCGCTCGGTCGGCTGGTGCCGGTCGTCGGGGTGAACAGCGTCCACTCCTCGACGAGCGTGTTCGTCAGCGCGATGCGCAGGCGCGACTGGAGGTCGGCGAGGATCATGGACGGACGCTACCGGCCCTCGTGTCACGGGAGCAGGGCCCTTCGGCTACCAGCAGGTTTCGTGATCCCTGCCCGGTGCGTGGTCGCGGCGGCGTCGCCCGTCCGGGTAAGCGTTCGTCGCGTGTGGGTGCGGCGGTTTACGGTGGGCGGCTGTGAGCCAGCCCGTGATCAGCGCCCGTGGACTGACGAAGTGCTTCGGCGACTTCACTGCCGTCGACGGGATCGACTTCGAGGTACCGCCGGGCGAGTCGTTCGGGCTGCTGGGCCCCAACGGCGCGGGCAAGTCGACGACGATGCGCATGGTCGGCGCGGTCTCGCAGCGCACGGCCGGTGACCTGCAGGTCGTGGGCCTGGACCCGGACTCGCACGGCCCGGAGATCCGCTCGCAGCTGGGCGTGGTGCCGCAGGAGGACAACCTCGACACCGAGCTGCGCGTGCGCGAGAACCTGATCGTCTACGGCCGCTACTTCGGCATCCCGCGTGCGGTGTGCGCGCAGCGGGCCGACGAGCTGCTGGGCTTCGCGCAGCTCGAGGACAAGGCGAGGTCCAAGGTCGACGACCTCTCGGGCGGCATGAAGCGACGCCTGACGATCGCGCGCGCCCTGATCAACGAGCCGCGCATCCTCATGCTCGACGAGCCGACGACGGGCCTGGACCCGCAGGCGCGGCACGTGCTGTGGGACCGGCTGTTCCGGCTCAAGGAGCGCGGGACCACGCTGGTGCTCACCACGCACTACATGGACGAGGCGGAGCAGCTGTGCGACCGCCTGATCGTCGTCGACAAGGGCCGGATCATGGCCGAGGGGTCGCCGTCGGCGCTGATCCGCCAGTACTCGACGCGTGAGGTGGTGGAGCTGCGGTTCGGCTCGGACCGCAACGCGTCGGCCGCGGAGCAGCTCGCGGGCCAGGCGGACCGGATCGAGGTGCTGCCCGACCGCGTGCTCCTCTACACCGACGACGGCGAGCGGCTCCTGGAGCGCGTCGCGCACGCGGGACTGCACCCGACGACGAGCCTCGTGCGCCGCTCGTCGCTCGAGGACGTGTTCCTGCGTCTCACGGGGCGGAGCCTGATCGAATGAGCGCCGACGTGACCGGGACGACGACGAGCCCGCCCGCGATGGTCGCGGCGGCGCACGCCGGTGCGGTGCGCCCGCGCCGGTTCGGCTGGTGGTACATCGCCGAGCACCAGCTGCGCCAGATGCGGTCCTACGGCTGGACCGTGGTGATGACCGGCATCGGCAGCCCGCTGATCTACCTGCTGGGCATCGGGCTCGGCCTCGCCGCCTTCCTCGACGTGCCCGTCGCGAGCGGATCCGACGGGCCGGTGGACTACCTGTGGTTCGTCGCGCCGGCCCTGCTCGCGACCGCCGCGGTCTCGGTGACGACCGAGGAGTTCACCTACACCGTCATGGGCGGCTTCCGGTGGCGCCGCATCTTCTGGGCGATGAACGCCTCCCCCGCGAGTCCGCAGCAGATCTGCACCGGGCTGGTGCTCGCGGTGACGCTGCGCATGGCCTTCGTCTCGACCGCGTACTACGCGCTGATGGTCGCGTTCGACGCGGTGGGCCACGTCGCGGCCGGGGCGCTGCTCGTCCCGGTCGGCCTGCTCGCGGGCCTCGCGTTCGGCCTGCCGCTCCTGGCGTTCTCCGCGAGCCTCAAGGAGGACACGGGCCAGTTCGCGATGGTCCAGCGGTTCGTGTTCACGCCCCTGTTCCTGTTCTCCGGCACGTTCTACCCGCTGTCGACCCTGCCCGGCTGGCTGCAGTGGATCGGCTGGGTCTCGCCGATCTGGCACGCGAGCGAGGTGGGCCGGACCCTGTCCTACGGCCCCGGTCCCGGTGCCTGGCCGATCGCCGCGCACCTCGCAGTGCTCGCGGTCATGGCGGCGGCGGGCTGGGTCGTGGCGCGCCGCGTGTTCGTCGGGAGGCTGCGCGGATGAGCACCGTCGTGACTCCCCCGGCCAGCGCCGGGATCCGCGCCCTGTACGCGGGCAACGCGCGTGCGGTCGTCGCGCGGTCGTTGCAGGCCACGCGGTCGAGCAACTGGGCGATCGTCGTGTCCGGGTTCTTCGAGCCCGTCTTCTACCTGCTCGCGATGGGCTGGGGCCTCGGGTCGTTCATCGGGGACGTGACCCTGTCGACCGGCAAGGAGGTCCCGTACGCCGCGTTCATCGCACCGGGGCTGCTCGCCGTGTCCGCGATGAACGGCGCGATCTACGACTCCACGTGGAACGTGTTCTTCAAGATGCGCTTCGGCCGGCTGTACGACGCGATGCTGGCGACCTCGATCGGCCCGCTCGACGTCGCGCTCGGCGAGATCGTCTACGCGCTGCTGCGCGGCGGCGTGTACGCGGTGGGCTTCCTGACGGTCATGCAGGTGCTGGGCCTCAACCTCGCCTGGACCGCGGCGCTCGCCATCCCCGCGGTTCTGCTCGTGGCGTTCGGGTTCGCGTCGGTCGGCATGGCGATCACGAGCTTCATGAAGACGTTCCAGCAGATGGACTGGATCAACTTCGTCATGCTCCCGATGTTCCTGTTCAGCGCCACGTTCTACCCGCTGTCGGTCTACGCCGAGCCCATCCAGTGGCTGATCAAGGCGTTCCCGCTGTGGCACGCCGTCGAGCTGGTGCGCGGGCTCACGACGGGTGCGTTGAGCGTCGCGATGCTCGGCCACGTCGCGTACTTCCTGGTGATGATCGCCGTGGGCGTCACGTTCACGACGACGAGGCTGCGCGCGCTGTTCCTGTCCTGACGCGTCAGGACAGGCGGCCGAGGGCGAACATCGCCACGGCGGCGAGCGCGACGGCCACGACCGGTCCGAGCTCGACGGCCCAGCGTGCGCGCCGGCTCGCGGGCGCCGGCTCGTCGAACGGTGAGACGATCCGGTCGTCCTCGTCGTGCCGCGCGCGCCACAGCGAGACCGCGGTCGTGGCGCCGAGCAGGAAGGCCCCGGCGAGCAGCGCGACCAGACCGTGCACCTGGAACGCGACCGCGCGGACCAGGACGGCGGGCAGCATCGTGAGGAGCACCGCACCCGACCCGAGGATCACCAGGGCGACGAACCGCGCCGACCGCCACGGCGTGGTCACGATCATGCGCAGCACGCGATCACTGCCGCGGAGGAAGGCCCCGACGAGCAGCGTCGCGGCGAGGACGGACAGCAGCACGCCCCACGTGACCTCGGCCGGATCTGCCTCCCCCACGGCGAGAGCGCCCGTGAGCAGGAGGATCGCGCCAAGGACGTGTCCTGCGGAGCGGGCCACCGCGGCAGGTCCGCCGTCGAGCTCCTGGTCGGGGCTCTGCGGGAGCTCGAGCGAGCGCGCGTACTCGACCGGGTCGCCGAACGCCGTGCGGGCGTCCTCACCACTGTCGACGACGTGCGCCTCGACCTCCGTCAGCACGCCGGCGATGGTCGTGCCGGCGACACCCTGCAGCCGCAGCTCGAGCAGCACGGCCTCGGCCCACTCCGCCTCGACGTCCGGCGCGAGCGTCCGCTCGATCGCGAACCGTCGACCCGTCATGTCCCTCGTCATGGTCACTCGTCTCCCCCGGCGTCGTCGGTGCTGGTCAGCAGCGTGCGTGCGGCGTCGCTGAAGGCGAGCCAGTCCCCGCTGCGGCGCGCGGTCTCGGCGCGGCCGGCGGCGGTGAGCGTGTAGTACTTGCGACCCGGTCCGCTGGTGCCGGGGCGCCACTCGACCGCGACGAGCCCCGCGGCCTCGAACCGCGCGAGCAGCGGGTAGAGGGTGCCGCCCTTGACCGTCCCCAGGCCGGAGTCCTCGAGCGCCTGGGCGATCGCGTAGCCGTATGTCGGCCCTCGTCCGACGACGCGCAGCACGCACACCTCGAGGACGCCCCGCATCCACTCGGCCGGCCACTGCGTCTCGCTCACCTGCTAGACAGTACGACTATCTAGTACGCCGCACAACCTAGTCGTCCGGAGCGTGGCTGGTCCTCGTGACTAGTGGTTCTCGCTGAGGCCGACGAACGCGCGCAACGCCGGTACGCCCTCGAGCGTGATGTCGGGGCGCAGCTCGTCGGCCCGGCACTCCCATGCCTCGCGGTCCAGGACGTAGCGCAGCGACCGCGCGGCGGCACCCTCGCGGGCGATCATCGCGTCGCCGTTGGTGCGGTAGCCGAGCCGGCGGGTCACGCCGTTGGACGGCCCGTTGTCCTCGAACGCCGACGTGGTAGCCCGCTGCGCGCCCAGGCCGTCGAACAGCAGGTGCAGGATCGCCAGCCGCATGAGCGTGCCCACACCCTGGCCCTGGTGCCGCAGCCCGAGCCACGAGCCGGTCTCCGCCTCGCGCGTCACGGCGAAGTCCTTGGCGTAGACGCCCTGGATACCCAGGACCTCGCCGTCGCGGAGCACCGCGAGCTCGAGCGACCACTTCGCGGCGGACCACGAGCCGCGCATGCCCCACTGGTACTGCAGCAACGAGCGGCGCACGTCGTCGGGCGTGCCGCGGGTCCACGGCTGCGTGAAGGGCATGAAGTCGGGGGCGTGCACGCCCTCGGCCGCGAGGTCCGCGAGCTGGACGAGCAGGTCGTCGGACCCGAACCGCAGCTCGAGGTCGCCGCACAGGAGGCGGACGCCGGCGGGGGGCCACTGCTCGACCAGGTCAGGCGACATGGGACGAGGCTCCCGGCCGCACTGCCGGGAGGCAAGGCGATTTGGTCCCGCCCGCCCGGCACAGCGGCGGCGAGGTCGGCACAGCGGCTCGAGCTCGGCAGTCCGGACGCACGATCTCGCGCGTCAGTGCCGAGCTCGGCGGGCGTCGCGCGCGCGGGGGACGGCGGGGCGCGGTTGGGCGGGGTGGGGCGGGGGTGGAGGTGGCGCCTGGGACGGGAGAGGGGGCCGGTGCGGTGCACCGGCCCCCTCCTGGTGTGCGACTAGGTCAGGCGCACGCCGTCCCGTTGATCGTGAACACGGTCGGCGACGGGTTGGAGCCGCTGTGCGTGCCCTGGAACCCGATCTCCGCGCTCGCGCCCGGTGCGAGCGTCTGGTTCCATGACTGGCCCGTGGCCGTCACCGTGGTGCCGGTCTGGGCCCACGTGGCGCTCCATCCGTTGGACAGCTTCTGCCCCGCGGTCAGGTCGAACGCGAGCGCCCAGGTCAGCGCCGAGGTGCCCGTGTTGGTGATCTTCAGCGACGCCGTGAACCCGGTGTTCCAGCTGTTCGGCGTGTAGACGACCGAGCAGGTGCCCGTCGGGGTGTCGGCCAGCGTGCGGAACGACACCGCCGAGCTTGCCGCCGACGTGTTGCCCGCCTGGTCGACCGCGCGCACCACGTAGGAGTACGCGGTGTCCGCCGTGAGCCCGGTCAGGGTCGTCGACGCCGTCGTCGGGGAGGCGACGAGCGTGAGCGTGGTCCCCGAGACGCGCAGCACCTCGTACTTCGCCAGCCCGGAGCCGGAGTCGGTCGACGCCGCCCAGGTGAGCGTCGCGCCCGACTTCGTGATGCCCGACGCCGCGGGCGTGCCCGGCACGGTCGGGGCCGTCGTGTCCGGCGGGATCTCGACCGTCGAGAACGTCACCGAGGCGGAGGCCGCCGAGACGTTCCCGGCGACGTCCCGCGCCTTGACGTTGTACGTGTACGACGACCCCGGCGTGAGTCCGACGAACGACGTGCTGTTCGTCGTGGGCGAGGCGACGAGCGTGCTCGTCGTGCCCTGGACCCGGTAGACGTCGTAGCCCGCGACGCCCGAGCCGGCGTCGGTGGACGCCGTCCAGGTGAGCGTCGCGCTCGTCGACGTGACGGCCGAGGCGACGGGCGTGCCCGGCACGCTCGGTGCCGTGGTGTCCGTCGGGACGGCGGTCGTGGTGAACGTGACCGACGACGACGCGGCCGAGGTGTTGCCGGCAGCGTCGCGCGCCTTCACGTTGTAGGTGTACGCCGTGCCGGCGGTGAGGCCGGTGAGCGTGGTCGACGTCGTCGTCGGGGAGGCGACGAGCGTGCTCGTCGTGCCCTGGACGCGGTAGACGTCGTAGGCGACCACCGCGGTGTCGTCGGTCGACGCGGCCCAGGTCAGGGTCGCGCCGCTCGTCGTGATCGACGAGGCGACGGGCGTGCCCGGGACGCTCGGCGCCGTGGTGTCGCCCGGCGTGGTGCCGGTCGGCTCGGTGCCGAAGAGCAGCGTGCTGCCGTCGTAGAGCGTGATGGCCGGCGCCTTGGCCAGGCCGGTGGAGGTCAGGCCGACGAACGACGGGTCGTTGGTCGCGTCCCACCCGGACGGGCCCGTGAGCCGGAACTGCAGCTCGCGGCGGTGCTGCGACTGACCGCCCGGGTAGATGTTCTGACCCACGCAGCTGAGCTCGACGTAGCCGAGCGTGCCGCCCGCGCTCACGCCCTTGCCGGACTGCGCGCCGCACTCGCTGTAGTTCGAGCTCAGCGTGACGTCCGAGGCCGCGAAGCCGTCGGTGCGGAACCAGTAGCGGACCTTGGCGTTCTTCAGCGAGCGCGCCGGGAAGGCCGACTGGTTGCGGACGATCGCCTTGATCTCGGTGAACGTGCCGCCCGGAGGCTGGTTGAGCTGCGCCTCGACGAAGAACTGGTCGCCGTCGGGCTGCTCGGCGGTCGGGAAGCTCGCGAGCGGCGTGCCGCCGTACTCGTCGACGAGGTACGCCAGAGCCGACGAGAAGCCCGCGTTGTAGTCGGTCGCGACCTCGTTGGCGACGTAGTCCTGCCGGTCGTCGGTGTAGGCGTCGTTGGCCGAGCCGGGGCCGCCGACGAGCGCGCCGTACAGCACGTGCCGGGACTGCGCGGGCGACGTGATCGAGTCGAGCCACGAGCCGTGCGCGGTGCGGTGGTGCGGCTTGGTCGGCGGGTTGGCGCCGAAGCCGACGACGTAGGAGGACTTGCGGGGGTTGTCACCGAGCGCGTAGTTGATCTGCCGCACCCCGAAGTCGTGGTACCTCGCCTTGAGCGTCGCGTCCTTGACCCAGTCCGAGTAGACGAGCGCGACGAATGAGGTGTTCGCGGCGTAGCGCAGCGAGCCCCACGAGTCGAGCACGGCCTGGCCGCCCGGGGAGTAGGTGATCTTCTGGCCGTTGTAGCCGACGGTCCAGTAGTCGAGCCAACGGTTCGCGTCGTCGACGTACTTCTGCTTGCCCGTCTCGATCGCGAGCAGCGCGTACGTGGCGAACTGCTTGTTGTCCCACGCGACGGTCCACTTGTAGGACTTCGTCGTCGACTGGTTCTCGGTGCCGAGCTTGTCGTACTCGGCCTCCGCCTTGGCGAGGTACGTGGCGTCACCCGTGGCCTTGTAGAGCCAGTAGGCGCCCCACACGAGCTCGTCCTGGTAGCCCGACCACGACTTGTAGTACGCCGAGGCGCCGGTCACGCAGTCGGAGTACGCGCCGCGGTACGTGTCCGCGAACGAGTACAGCTGCTTGGCGTGGCTGACGAGCTTCGCGGCGTACGTCGGGTCGTCGCCCTTGAAGACGATCGACGAGGCGGCCATCGCCGCAGCGGTCTCGCCCGCGACGTCCGAGCCCGGGCACGACGCGGTGATCTTGGCCGCCGGGCGGGCCATGGCCATGACCTCGGCCGGGCCCCACCACTTGTGGTCGGCCTCGCCGTCGCCCACCTGCACGTACAGCTCGTTGGGCGCGGTGTGCGCCTTGACGAAGTAGTCGTTGACCCAGCGCAGGTTGCCCTTGAGCTCGTCGAGCTGGCCGGCCTTGGTGTAGCCGTCGGGGCTCGCGACCGCGCCCCACGCGAGCATGGTCGTCGTGAAGGCCATCGGGAAGCCGAACTTCACGTGGTCGCCCGCGTCGTACCAGCCGCCGGTGAGGTCGACGCCGACGTCCGAGCCGTCCGTCAGGCCGGAGTCGCCGCGCCACGAGACGGGGTATCCCGCGGGCAGGTCACCGGAGGCCTGCGCCTGGTAGAAGAACATCGACTTCTGGAGTGCTTCCGCGTAGTTGTACGCGGGCGCGGCGCTCGCGGACGTCGCCAGGGGGACGACGATCGCGGTGGCCGCGAGGGCGAGGCTCAGGCCGGCGGCGACGCGCGTGCGGCCACGTCGCCTTCGCATGCCGGACGAGTGGGGGGACTGGGCTCGATGACGCATGGTTCCTCTTCCCTACGCGCGGACGACAGGCGTCCGCGACCGGAGGAGGTCGCACCGGTGCGACACGCCAGGCGAATCGTCAGGTCACGCCGCCGAGAACCACAACGCCTTAACCGATTCACTGCCACCGTTCCCCCTGGTGAGAAGGTCCTGGCGCCCACCTCGGCCCCTGGCGCCCCTGCGGGTGGAGAACGTCACGCCACACGCCCCTTTCTCCACCCACGAGCACCCCGGCACGACGAGGGCGCACGCGACGAGGCCCGGCAGGCCGGGGAGGCGTGCCGGGCCGTCGTGGTGCCGCTGGTCAGACCGTCGGGGTGTCGTCCTCGGTCGTCGGGCGCTTCGGAGCCGCGCGACGCGTGGCCTTGCGAGCCGTCTCCTTGGCCTCGCCGAGCTTCTCCCCGATCTCCTCCTTGGCCTCGGCGAGCTTCTCGCCGATCTCCTCCTTGGCCTCGCTCAGGCTCTCGGCCGCCTTCGACGCGGCGTCGCGGCCCTTGGCCACGGCGGCGCCGGCCGCCTCGCCCAGTGCGTCGGCCGCGTCGCCGGCCGAGTCGGCCAGGTCGCTCGCGGCGTCGTGCGCACGCTCGCGCAGTGGCGTCGCCGTGGTCGACGAGCCGAACGCGTCGGTCGGCTCCCACGGCTCGGCCCACGGGTCGACCGTGTCACGCGACCGCTTCCAGGCGACGAAGACCGCCCCGAGCCCGATCAGGCCGGCCAGCGTCCAGAAGATCTTGGCGCCCTTGTGCGACTCCTGCTCCTTGGCCTTCGCAGCGGCAAGGGCGGCGGTCGCCGCCGCGCCCTTCGCGGCCTTCGCGCTCGCCGCGTCGACCGCCTTCTCCGCAGCCGCGCCGGCCTTCTCCGCGGCCTCGTTGACGGCCTGCACGATGCGCGGCAGCAGGTCGTCGACGAGCTTGTCGTGCGCGGTGTCGATCGCGGGGGAGACCCGCTCCGCTGCCTGCTCGACCTTCGGCGCAGCCGCCTTGACGCTCTCCTTGTAGAGATGGTCGACGTGCGGCAGCAACCAGTCCACGAAGGCCTCGACGCGCGGCGCCGTCCACTCCTTGGCGACCACCGCGGCGTCGGCGGCCTTGGAGGCCGCGGCGCTGCCCGCGTCCTTGATCGACCCGGCTGCCACCTTCGCCTGATCCGCCGCCAGCCCGGCCTGCTTCTTGAGCTGCTCGGTGTCGACGTCGATGTTCGGACGGCTCTTGAAAGGCATGTCCACTCCCCACGGTTCCGCGTTCGCGCTCCTGGCGCTGACCTCACACTCTGCCACCGGACCGGCGCGCGTGCAGCGGACCTGCGTCAAGTGCGCCGTGCAAGACTTGACGGCATGTTCGCGACCCTGCACACGACGGCCGGTGACATCCGGATCGAGCTCTACCCGAACCACGCCCCCAAGACGGTGGCCAACTTCGTCGGTCTGGCGAAGGGCACCCAGGAGTGGACCGACCCCGCGACCGGTGCCAAGCGCACCGAGCCGCTCTACCCGGGCACGGTGTTCCACCGTGTCATCGACGGCTTCATGATCCAGGGCGGCGACCCGCTCGGGAACGGCCGCGGCGGCCCCGGCTACAACTTCGACGACGAGATCCACCCCGAGCTGACGTTCTCGGAGCCCTACCTGCTCGCCATGGCCAACGCCGGCAAGCGCCTCGACCCGGTGACCGGCAAGGTCGGCGGGACCAACGGCTCGCAGTTCTTCATCTCGGTGGCGGCCACGACCTGGCTCAACGGCAAGCACACGATCTTCGGCAAGGTCGCCGACGACGCGAGCCGTGCGGTCGTCGACGCGATCGGGACCGCCCCGACGCGCCCCGGCGACCGTCCCGTCACGGACATCGTCATCGAGTCGATCGACATCGAGGACTGACCCTCCCGACCCCCGAGGACCGACCATCACCGAGAACACCGTCCCGCAGGGCACCCCCGCGGACGTGACACCCGTGTGCCCGCGCCACCCTGACCGGGTCTCGTACGTCCGCTGCCAGCGGTGCGGCCGCCCGGTGTGCCCGGACTGCCAGCGGCCCGCACCCGTCGGCATCCAGTGCGTCGACTGCGTGCGGGACGCCGCGGCCGCGCAGCGCACGGCGCGGACCACGTTCGGCGGTGTGGTCCGCCCTGACGGCCGACCGGTCGTCACGCTGTCGATCATCGCGCTGTGCGTGGTGGCCTTCATCGCTCAGCGGACGGTCCCGGACTTCACGGCGCGCTGGTACTACTCCCCCTTCTGGGGGCACGAGGAGCCCTTCCGGTTCCTCACGTCGGCGTTCCTGCACTCCGAGGGCTCGTTCTTCCACATCCTGCTCAACATGGTGGCGCTGTGGGCGGTCGGGCCGTACCTCGAGGTGCAGCTCGGCCGGGCGCGGTACGTCACGCTCTACCTGCTCAGCGCGCTGGGCGGGAGCGTCGTGGTGCTCGCGTCTGCCGCGCTGGGGTGGTCGAGCTGGTTCGGCGGCGTGGTCGGCGCCTCGGGGGCGATCTTCGGGCTGTTCGGAGCCGCGTTCGTCGTGATGTGGCGCTCGGGACATCCGGCGCAGAGCATCCTGGGGATCATCGCGATCAACATGGTGTTCAGCTTCGTGGTGCCCGGGATCTCCTGGCAGGGGCACCTGGGCGGGCTCGTCGTGGGGGCGCTCGTCGCCGCGGCGTACGCGTTCGCCCCCAAGGAGCGCCGCCGGCTCGTCGCGCTGGTGCTGCCCGTCGTCGTCCTGGTCCTGCTCGTGGCGATCACCACCTGGGCCTACGGCACCGCGCCGGAGGACGTCCGGACCATCTGGACGCTCCCGCACGCGCTGCAGTGGGCCATCGTCGAGGGCCCCTGAGCACCGCAGGACCGGTCTGAGCGACGAGAACTACACGGGTGTAGTTATCCACAGGTGTGTCCACCACTGGGGATGACGGGACGACCCCGTGGACAGCACGCCCCGGACGCACGAGAGGCGCCGACCCCGTTGGGGCGGCGCCTCTCGCGTGCGACGAGGGTGGCGGTGCTCAGCGCCAGCGCGTCGTCATGCTGAAGCCGGCGATGATCATCGCGGCGCCGACGACGAGG
>NZ_LFKW01000156.1:40560-46122 GCF_001040865.1 Cellulomonas sp. A375-1
CCACGAGCCGATCGGCAGCGGCAGGTCCGAGCCGTTGGTCGAGCGAGCGATGTAGAACGTCACGATCCACACGAGCCCGAGCACCATCAGTCCGAGCATCACCGGCACCCACCAGCGCGGGTTCGGCTTGACCGCGGCCTTCTCCGTGGGAGGGGTGTACGTGGCCTTCTTGCGCGACTTCGACTCGGGCACCGAGATCTCCTGCTCTGCGACGAGGCCACGCCTGCACGGCCGCCTCACCGGGGATGGTCGGACGGTGTCGGGGTCGGATCGAGCGGTCGGACCGAGCTCGGACCGGCTACCGGCACCATCGCCTAGCGTAGTGGGCGACAATACCGTGCCGACGCGTGTCAGCCGCACGCACCGCAGGGCAGCACCGGGCCCGCGACCTGAGAGGACGCCGTGACCGATCGCACGCACCGCGCGTCCCGGCGCGTCCCGCGCGGCACCGCGTCCGTGACCGTCGTGCTCGCCCTGTCCGGCGCGCTCTTCGCGGCCAACGCCAAGTTCGCCGAGGCCGACGACGCCGAGCGGCACCCGCAGGACCTGCGCGAGCTCACGGTCGCCGAGGTCGAGCGCGTCGAGGTGCTCACGGGCGAGGTCGACGCGCTGCGCGGCGAGGTCGACGGCCTCACCGAGGCTGCCGCGCGCTCGGCCGGCACGCAGGTGCTCGACCCGCCGACCGGCTTCCGCGTGGAGTCCGGGGTGCTGCCCGTGACCGGCCCGGGCCTGACCGTCCGGCTCGACGACGCCCCGCAGAACCAGCCGGGGCTCGAGGGGATCAGCCCCGACGTGCTCGTCGTGCACCAGCAGGACATCCAGGCCGTGATGAACGCCCTGTGGGCGGGTGGCGCCGAGGCGATGTCCCTCATGGACCAGCGCGTGATCTCGACGAGCGCGTTCCGCTGCGTCGGCAACGTGCTGCGCCTGCAGGGCCAGGTCTACTCGCCGCCCTACGTCGTGCGCGCGATCGGCGACCCCGACAGGCTCCGCGAGGCGCTCGCCGACTCGCCGCAGGTGCGCGCCTACCGCGCCGACGCCGCTTCGGTCGGGCTCGGCTGGTCGGTGGAGTCCGAGGGCGATCTCGAGATCGACGCGTACTCCGGCTCGACCGACCTGCGGTACGCGACCGTCCCCGAGGGCACCCAGGTGCTCCCTGGCCTGGACGACGAGGCGGCGGACGCCGCCGCCGCGGCCGACGCTCGGACGGACGGCGCCACCGACGCGAACCGGCCCCCTGCCCGATGAGCACGACCCCACCCGCGCCGGCACGACGCCGGCCGTCGCGCGGCGCACGCATGGCCTACGGCGTGCTCGGGGTGGTCGGCGAGCTGCTGATCACGCTCGGCGTGCTCGTCCTGGCGTTCCTGGTCTGGCAGCTGTGGTGGACGGACGTCGAGGGCAACCGCGCGCAGGCCGAGGTGGTGCGCGAGCTCCCCCGCATGCCCGTCCCCACGCCGGCGCCGTCGGCGACCGGCCCGCAGGTCGCGCCGCCGCGGCACGACGACCCGCCCGTGATGGCCGAGGTCGAGCACGCGACCACGTTCGCGACGATCCAGGTGCCGCGCTGGGACGGCGAGCCCGAGCGGCCGATCAGCGAGGGCACCGACCGCGAGACGATCCTGGACGTGCTGGGCGTCGGTCACTACGAGGGCACCGCGATGCCGGGCGGCGTGGGGAACGTCGCCCTCGCCGGGCACCGGACCACGTACGCCAAGCCGTTCAACCGGGTCGCCGAGCTCGAGGTCGGCGACCCGATCGTCGTGCGCACCGCGACGGCCGACGGGGGGCCCGGGACGAACACCTGGTACGTGTACCGCGTGACGTCGTCGCAGGTCGTCAAGCCGTGGCAGACCGAGGTCATCGCCCCCGTGCCGGGCAAGCCCGGCGAGTCCCCCACCGAGCGGTACCTCACGCTGACCACGTGTCACCCGATGTTCTCGGCGCGCGAGCGGTTCATCGTGCACGCAAAGCTCGACTACTGGGCACCCGTCGCGGACGGCACCCCGGCCGAGCTGCTCGAGGGCGCATCATGAGGACGCTCGTCGGCCCCGGGGAAACACCTCGGCGCGACGACCGCGGGAGGCGATGATGTACGGGTGGCTCTGGCGGCACCTGCCCGGCCCGGTGGCCGTGCGCGTGGTGCTCGTCGCGGTCCTGGTGGCCGCCGTGCTCGCGGTGTGCTTCACCTGGGTGTTCCCCGCGGTCGCGCCCTTCATGCCCTTCAACGACACCACGGTGGGTGAGTGATGACCCGGATCCTCGTGATCGACAACTACGACTCGTTCGTCTACACGATCGTGGGTTACCTCAACCAGCTCGGTGCCGAGACCGTCGTCGTGCGCAACGACGCCGTCCCCCCGCTCGCCGAGCGGGCCGAGTTCGACGGCGTGCTCGTCTCGCCCGGACCGGGGACGCCCGCCGAGGCCGGCGCGAGCATGGACGTCATCCGCGACTGCGCCGCGACCGGCACCCCGATGCTCGGGGTCTGCCTGGGTCATCAGGCGCTCGGCGAGGTCTTCGGCGGGACCGTCACGCACGCGCCCGAGCTCATGCACGGCAAGACCAGCCCGGTCGAGCACGACGGCCAGGGGGTGCTCGAGGACCTGCCCTCGCCGTTCACCGCGACGCGCTACCACTCGCTCGCGGTGGTCTCCGGCACGGTGTCCGACGAGCTCGTCGTGACCGCCCGCACGGGCGACGTGATCATGGGCCTGCAGCACCGGACCCTGCCGCTGTACGGCGTGCAGTTCCACCCCGAGTCCGTGCTCACCGAGGGTGGTCACCGGCTGCTCGCCAACTGGCTGCAGGCGTGCGGCGACGACGAGGCGGTCGCCCGCTCGGCGGGCCTGCACCCTCTCGTCCGCCTCTGACACCACCCAGCCCCGGGCCACACACAGCAGCGACCCCGCACCTGCTCCGGCTCTGAACGCTCAGAGCCGGAGCAGACGCGGGGTCGTCGTGTGGGAGGGGGCTGGTCAGCCCTGGTCGTTGCCGCCCGGGTCCGGCGACTGGGTCTGGCCCGGGTCCGGCGGGTTCGGGGGCTGCTGCGGGCCGCGTGAGACGTGGATGACGATGAGCTGGTCGAGCTCCACCTCGGAACCCTTGTTCGGGTCCGTCCACAGCACGCGGTCCTTCTCCTCCTGGGAGTCCTCCTCCTGCTTCTGGACGTTCGTCAGGCCGAGCGCGGCGAGCGCCTGGACGGCCTCGGAGTAGGTCATGCCCTTGAGGTCGGGGACCGTCGCGGTCTTCGGAGCGATCGCGACCTCGATCGTCACGCGCGTGCCCTGCGACACGAGACCCGCCTGGCGGTCCTGGCTCAGCACCGTCCCCGGGTCCTTCTCGGTCGTGGTGACCTCACGGACCGACGAGACGAGCTTGAGGCTGGCGAGCGTGTCGAGCGCCTCCTCCTGGGTCTTGCCCACGAGGTCCGGCAGCTCGACGTTGCCCGTCGAGACGTACAGCGTCACCGTGGAGCCCGCGTCGACCGTCTCGCCCGCGGCGGGGTCGGTCTTGGTGACCTGCCCCTTCGGGAAGTTCGGGTTGTTGTCCTCCTGGCGGTCCCCGTTGACCTTGAGGCCCTGGCCCTCGAGCGTCTGCTCGGCCTGGGACTCGGTGCGTCCCGAGACGTCCTCGATCTCGACGGAGTCCGGACCCGAGGACAGCACGTAGTCGACCGGCGTCTCGGGGTCGACCATCGTGGCCTCGGCGGGGTTCGAGCTGATGACCTCGCCCTGCGGCGCGTCGGACGGCTCCGTGGTGCGCTTGCCGACCACCAGGTCGGCCGCGACGATCGCCGCCTTCGCGTCGTCCTCCGTGAGCCCGACGAGCTTCGGGACCGCGACCTGCTCGGGTGTCTTGTCGCCGGAGTTCGCGACGAGCAGCGCGACGATGCCCGCGACCGCGAGCACGGCGATCGCGACGAGCACCCAGATGAGCCAGGGACGCTTGTTCTCGTCCTCGTCGTCGGGCGGCGTGGTGGCGACGGTCGACAGACCCGTCGTGCCCCACGGCGTCGCGGGCGGGAAGGCCTGGGTCGCGGCCGCGGCGGGGGCCATGACCTGCGTCGCCTCGGCGGCCGGGACCGCCGCGACGACCGCGGTGCCCACGGGCGGGGCGCCCACGGCACCGCCGCGCAGCACGGCCTCGAGGTCGGACCGGAACTCGGCCGCGTTCGAGTAGCGGTGGTCGCGGTCCTTGGTGAGCGCCTTCATCGTGATGCGGTCGAGCGCCTCGGGCACGTCGGACGCGATCGAGCTCGGGACCGGCGCGGCCTCGCGCACGTGCTGGTAGGCCACCGAGACGAGCGAGTCGCCCGTGAAGGGCGGCCGGCCGGTGAGCAGCTCGAACAGCAGGCAGCCCGTGGAGTACAGGTCGGAGCGGGCGTCGACGGACTCGCCGCGTGCCTGCTCGGGCGACAGGTACTGCGCGGTGCCGATCACGGCCTGCGTCGCGGTCATGGTCGCCGCGGAGTCCGCGACGGCCCGCGCGATGCCGAAGTCCATGACCTTGACCGCGCCCGTGGGCGTGAGCATCACGTTCGCGGGCTTGATGTCGCGGTGCACGATGCCCGCGAGGTGGGAGTACTCGAGCGCCGAGAGCACGCCGATCGTGATCTCGACGGCCTCCTCGATGGGCACGGCGTGGCCGTCGCGCAGGATGTCCCGCACGGTGTGGCCCTCGACGTACTCCATGACGATGAACGGCACGTGCGCCACGACGCCCGTGGGCTCGGTGAAGACGTCCTCGCCGGTGTCGTACACCGCCACGATCGCCGGGTGGTTCAGTGCCGCGGCGGCCTGCGCCTCGCGCCGGAACCGGTTCTGGAACGACGGGTCACGTGCGAGGTCCGAGCGCAGGATCTTGATCGCGACGGTCCGGCCCAGCCGGGTGTCGTGCCCGATGTGCACCTCGGCCATGCCGCCGCGGCCGATGAGCTCACCGACCTCGTACCGACCGGCGAGGATGCGGGGTCCGCTGTCCACCACTAGGCGTCCTTCACTTCCGTCTGGGGTCCCTGGCTGTCGCGTGCAGGGCTGACGTCCGGGCCGATCATCCCACCTGAGGGGGCCGCTCCGACGGACGTCCAGGTCACGATACGGGCGAGGGGGCTCTGCTCGGGAGCACCGTCCGCCTTCATGAGCTGTCCGGCGAGCCCGGCACCGAGCAGCGCACCGATCAGCAGGATGAGCGCGAGCAGGGGCCAGCCCACCCGGCCGAACCGGCCGAGCTGCGGACCGGAACCCTGCAGGGGCAGGCGTCCCGAGCTCGTCGAGCGCGGGACGCGCGGCGGCGCGGAGTCCGGCCGCAGGTTGCGGCGCGGCGGGTAGGACGGCGGCGGCGGGACCGGGGGAGTGCCGCCGGAGCTCCTGCCCGCCGTCCCCGTGTCCGCTGACGCTGCGCCCGGCCGGGCGCCGGTGGGCGGCTCCGACGGCGAGGGCGACGACGAGGGCGGGGGTGGCGGCGGGGTGCCGGGTGGCACGCCCACGGGCGTCGGGGGCAGCGCGCGCGTCGCCGGCCGCGGCGGGGTCGTCACGACCATCGGCACGCCGCTGGGCGGGG
>NZ_LFKW01000156.1:46132-46287 GCF_001040865.1 Cellulomonas sp. A375-1
GTCGAGCTCGCGCGCGAGCGCGGAGCCGGAGGTCGGGCGCTGCGCGGGGTCCTTCGACAGCAGCCGCAGGACGAGCGCGGCGAGCTTCGGGTCGATCGCGGCGGGCAGCGGCGGCACGGGCGTGTTGACGTGCGCGACCGCGATGTCGACGGCGG
>NZ_LFKW01000156.1:46360-50586 GCF_001040865.1 Cellulomonas sp. A375-1
CCGGTGCCCGACGAGCGCCTCGTAGGCGATGATCCCGAGCGAGTACAGGTCGGACAGCGGCGTGGCGGGGCGTCCGACCGCCTGCTCCGGCGACAGGTACTGCGCGGTGCCCATGACCATGCCGGTCGCGGTCATCGTCATCTGGTTGCGCGCGAGCGAGACCCCGAAGTCGGTGATCTTCACGCGTCCGGCCCGGCCGAGCAGGATGTTGCCGGGCTTGACGTCGCGGTGCACCACGCCGGCCTCGTGCGCGGCGTGCAGCCCGCGCGCGGTCTGGGCGAGGATCGGCAGGAGCCGGCGCACGGGCAGCACGGGCTCGCGCTCGAGCAGGTCGGACAGGGGCTCACCGGTCACGAGCTCCATGACCAGGTACGACGCGCCGTCCTGCTCGCCGTAGTCGAAGAGCTGGGCGATGTTCGCGTGCGACAGCGACGCGGAGTTGCGCGCCTCGGTGCGGAACCGCTCGAGGAACCCCTGGTCGCCGACGAACTCCTGCTTGAGCACCTTGACCGCGACGGGCCGCACGAGGGACTCGTCGTACCCCTCCCACACCTCGCCCATGCCGCCGACCGCGATCTGCCGGATCAGCCGGTAGCGGTTGCCGAGCGCGATGCCCGCGGTGGTCCTCATGAGCCCAGCACCGCCTCGATGACGGCCCGCGCGATAGGCGCGGCGACCCGCCCGCCGGTCGCCTCGGAGCCTGCGGACCCGCCGTGCTCGACGATCACCGCGACCGCGACCTGCGGGTCGTTCGCCGGGGCGAACGCGGTGAACCACGCGTGCGGCGCGGCGTCCGACGAGGTCTGCGCGGTGCCGGTCTTCCCGGCGACCTGCACGCCGGGGATCCTCGCGGCCGTGCCGGAGCCGCCTTCGACGACGCCGACCATCATGTCCGTGAGCTGCGCGGCCGTGCCGGGCGAGACGGCGGTCGACAGCAGCGAGGGCTCGGTCTGCGAGACCACCGAGAGGTTCGCGGCGCGCACGCGCTCGACGACGTACGGCCGCATGAGCTTGCCGTCGTTGGCGATCGCGGCGGACACCATCGCCATCTGCAGCGGCGTCGCCGCCACGTCGAACTGCCCGATCGCCGACTGGGCGGTCTGCGGCGCGTTCGGGTCCTGCGGGAAGCGGCTCTCCGCGACCCGCATCGGGATCGTCAGCGACGCGTCGTCGAACCCGAACCGTTCGGCCTGCTCGCGCAGCGCGTCGGCGCCGATGTCCATGCCGAGCTGCGCGAACGCGGTGTTGCACGAGACGCGCAGCGCGTTCGCGAGCGTGATCGGGTTGCTCCCGCAGCCCCCGCCGCCGAAGTTGCCGATCGTCGCGGTGGTCTGCGGGAGGTCGAGCCGCACGGGTGCGGGCAGCTCGGTGCTCGCGTCGTACTCGCCGCTCTCGAGCGCGGCGGCCGCGGTGACGAGCTTGAACGTGGAGCCCGGCGGGTAGGTCTCGAGCGTCGCGTTGCTGCGCAGCGGGTTGCCCGCCGCGCCCGCGAGCTCGGTGTAGGCCGCGGCGGCGGCCGCGGAGTCGTGGGTCGCGAGCGCGTTCGGGTCGAAGCCCGGCGTCGAGACCATCGCCAGGATCCGGCCGGTGCTCGGCTCGATCGCGACGACCGCACCCTGCTGGTCCCCCAGGCCCTCGCGCGCGGCGCGCTGCGCGGCGGCCACGAGCGTGGTCTCGACCGCGGCGCCCTCGGGCTTGCGGCCCGTGATGATGTCCCGCAGCCGCGAGAAGAACAGCTGGTCGCTGCGGCCCGTGAGCTGGTCGTTCGCGGCGCGCTCGAGCTGCGAGCTGCCGTTGACGATCGAGTAGAAGCCCGTGACGGCCGAGTAGAGCTCGCCGTCGGTGTACTGGCGTTGGTAGCCGAACGGGTCGTCGACCTGCACGGACTGCGCGATCGCCTCGCCCGCGACCACGATCGGCCCGCGCGCGTTGCCGTACTCGCGGTACAGCGTCCGCACGTTGCGCGAGTCCGCGTTGAGCTCGGGCGCCTGGACGAACTGCACCCACGTGGCCGAGCCCATGAGGGCCAGGAACATCACGAGCATGACGGTGGCGACGCGGCGCAGGGGCGTGTTCACGACAGCCCTCCGATCCGCTCGGTCGGCTGGTCGTCGTCGGGATCCGGACCCTGCGGACCATGCGGCGCGGAGGCAGCGGACGCCGGGACGCGCACCGGGACCGGCGCGGCGTCGTCGCCCGGCTCGCCGGGCAGCACCTCGCCAGGAAGCACCTCACCGGGCAGCACCTCACCGGGCAGCGGCTCGCCGGGTCGCAGCCCGCGGGCCGCGGGCGCCGGACGACGCGCGTCGTTCGAGACGCGCAGCAGCAGCGCGACGATGATCCAGTTCGCGAGCAGGCTCGACCCTCCGTACGCGAGGAACGGTGTGGTCAGGCCGGTCAGCGGGATGAGCCGCGTGACGCCGCCGACGACGACGAAGCACTGCCACGCGACCACGAATGCCAGACCGCCCGCGAGCAGCTTGCCGAACCCGTCGCGCACGCCGATCGCGGCGCGCATGCCGCGCTGCGTGAGGACCGCGTACAGCATGAGGATCGCGAGCAGGCCCGTCAGGCCGAGCTCCTCGCCGAGCGACGGGACGATGAAGTCCGACTCCGCGTACGGCACGAGGTCCGGCCGGCCCTCGCCCCACCCGGTGCCGAACAGCCCGCCGCTCGCCATGCCGAACAGCCCGCGCACCACCTGGCCCGAGCCGCCCGGATCGCGGTCGAAGACGTCGGGGTCGAGCGCGTGCAGCCACACGTCGAACCGCGCGCCGACGTGCGCGAACGCGGTCGCGGCGACCATGGCGCCGCCGACGAACATCAGCAGGCCGATGACGACCCAGCTGATCCGCTCGGTCGCGAGGTAGAGCATCGCGACGAACAGGCCGAAGAGCAGCAGCGACGTGCCGAGGTCCTTCTCGAACACCAGGACCGCGATCGAGCCGGCCCAGACGACGAGGATCGGGCCCAGGTCCCGTGCGCGCGGCAGCTGCAGGCCCAGGAACTTCGAGCCGGCGAGCGCGAGGGTGTCGCGGTGCGTGACCAGGTAGCCCGCGAAGAACACGGCCAGTGCGAGCTTGGCGAACTCCGCGGGCTGCATGCCGACCGAGCCGAAGTACACCCAGATGCGCGCGCCGTTGATCGACTTGCCGATCCCGGGGACGAGCGGCAGCGCGAGGAGCGCCAGCGCGACGACCATCGCGGTGTACGTGAAGCGCCGTAGCGTGCGGTGGTCGCGCAGCAGGATCAGCACCAACGCGGCCAGTGCGACGGCGATCGCCGTCCACAAGAGCTGGCGCGCCGCGAAGCCGTTGGCCTTCTCGCGCAGCTCGTAGGCGAAGTCGATCCGGTAGATCATCGCCAGGCCGATGCCGTTGAGCGCGACGGTCACGGGCAGGATCACGGGGTCCGCGTACGGCGCACGCCAGCGCAGCACCAGGTGGAGCGCGACGGCCAGGCCCGCGAGCCCCGCGCCGTAGCCGATCACGTCGGGCGGCACCTCGCCCGAGGTGCCCAGCCCGACGAGCGCGTACGCCCCGATCCCGAGCGCGAGCGCGAGGACCAGGAGCAGGAGCTCGGTGCCGCGGCCGGCGCGCACGCGGTGCGGCTCGACGGTCGCCATGCGGTTCACCCGTCCGCGCCGGTGGTGGCCGGCGCGGTGGCTGTCGTTCCTGGCGAGGTGGTCCCGGTGGGCCGGGTGGTGCCGGGATCGGCGGTGGCGCTCGGATCGGCGGTGGGGGCCGTCGTCGGGTCGTCGGCGTCGGGTGCCTGGTCGCCGGGTGCCTGGTCGTCGAGCAGGACGATCTCGTCGACGAGCCGGCGGGCGGCCGCGCGGTCGTCGGCGTGGATGGTCTGGAACACGCGGTCCCGCACGTACTGCGAGGCGATGTCCTCGACCGGGACGCCCGTGCGGTCCACGACGTCCGACAGCGCCACGGGTCCGAGCGCCTCGGGCACGCCGCGGAAGATCACGACCTCGCCCTGGTGGACGCCGACGAAGTACTGCGTGCGCGTCCAGGCGTACCCGCCCCCGAGCACCGCGACCAGCAGCGCGAGCGCCGCGACGCCCGCGACCGCCGCACGTCCGCGCCGCGACCGGCCGCCGGGCCGCGCGCTCTCGGTGTCGTCGGCGTCGTCGCCGTCGTCGTCCGAGCTGGGGCCGTCGCCCGCGCCGCCGGCGCCGACCGTGGCCGGTGCCCCGGCCGGGTCGTCGTCCTCGTCGT
>NZ_LFKW01000157.1:0-6260 GCF_001040865.1 Cellulomonas sp. A375-1
GCAACCCGCCGGTGTCGGCGGCCAGGGCGCGCACCTGCGCGAGCACGTCGGCGAACGCCTCGCTGCCGGTCGAGACCTGGGGCGCGTCGGCCGCACCCGGCAGGCCTGTCGCGTCGTCGGCCTCGTCGGCCGCGTCCACGAGCGCGTCCAGCCCGACGGGAGCCGGGCGCCGCGGGCGGCGCGGCGGCGCGGCCGGCTTGTCCGGGACGTCGACCGTCAGCTCGTAGTGCTCCCGCTGGAAGAACCCCGCGATCCCGCCGCTGCGCACGCGCTCGGCGCGCACGACCTTCGCGTCGGGGCCGAGCTCGGACGCGACGTGCGCGAGCAGGGCCGCCAGGTGCGAGCCCTCAAGCAGCAATCGCGTGGCCACCGCTCACCACCTGGGTCGTCTCGACGGTCACTCCGGCGCCGGTCACCTCGGTGTAGGACAGCACGGGCAGGCGCGGCAGGCCGAGCGCGACGAGCCGGCGCAGCGCGGGCCGGATGGTCGGCGCGCACACCAGCACGACGGGCCGCCCGCTCGCCTCGGCCTGCGCGACGCACTCGCGCAGCTGGCGCAGCACGGCGTCGACGCGCATCGGGTCGACGACGAGCTGCGAGCCGCCGTCGCCCGGGCGCAGGCCGTCGAGCAGCGACTGCTCGAGGATCGGGTCGAGCGTGATGACGCGCAGCACGCCCTCCTCGACGTGCGGCGCCGCGAGCGCGGGGCCCAGCGCGACGCGCGCGGCCTCGACCAGGCTCTCCGGCTCGGTGCTCGTGCGGGCGCGCAGCGTGAGCGCCTCGAAGATGCGGCCGAGGTCGCGGATCGGGACCTCCTCGGCGAGCAGGCCCTGCAGCACGCGCTGCACCTCGCCCAGGCTCAGCAG
The DNA here is from genome assembly GCF_001040865.1 of Cellulomonas sp. A375-1. Lineage (NCBI taxonomy): Bacteria > Bacillati > Actinomycetota > Actinomycetes > Micrococcales > Cellulomonadaceae > Cellulomonas > Cellulomonas sp. A375-1. The sequence goes on from NZ_LFKW01000157.1 coordinate 867, forward strand.
GCCCGGCACGAGCTCCTCGACGACCGAGGGGTTGACGCGCTTGACGCCCTCGGTGAGCACGCGGACGTCCTCGCGCGTCATGAGGCGCGCGGCGTTCTGCTGCACGAGCGCACCGAGGTGCGTGATGAGCACGGACACGCGGTCGACGACCGTCGCGCCCGCGAGCTCGGCGGCGTGCCGCAGCTCGGCCGGCACCCACTTGCCGGGCAGCCCGAACACGGGCTCGACGACGGGCGTCCCGGGCAGCGCCGCGAGGTCGTCGCCGAGGGCGAGCACGCGGCCCGCAGGCGCCTGCCCACGACCGACCTCGACGCCGGCGATCCGCACGGCGTACGTCGAGGCCGGCAGGTCCACGCTGTCGCGCGTGCGCACGGGCGGCACGACGATCCCCAGCTCGAGCGCGATCTTGCGCCGCAGCGCGCGCACACGGCCCAGCAGGTCGCCGTCGGGCCCCTCCCCCACGAGCGTGACCAGGTCGGGCGCGAGCAGCACCTCGAGGACGTGCACGCGCATCTGCTCGATGAGCTGCTCGGGCGAGTCCGGGCCGGGCAGCGCGACGGCGTCGCTCGCGGCGGCGGTGGCCTCGTCCGCGGCGGTCTTGCGCTCGGCGGACTTGATCCGCTGCGAGGTGATGATCAGGACCGTGCCGACGAGGATGAACGGCACCTTGGGCATGCCGGGGATCAGCGCGAGCACGATCGCCCCTGCGCCCGCGATCATCAGGGCGGTGCGGGACTGCGTGAGCTGACTCGCGGCCGCGGTGCCCATGTCGCCCTCGGCGGTCGACCGCGTCACGACGATGCCCGTGGCGACCGAGAGCAGCAGCGCGGGGATCTGCGTGACCAGGCCGTCGCCGATCGTCAGCAGGCTGAACCGCTCGAGCGCCTCGGCCGGGGACATGCCCATCTGCATCATGCCGATGACGAAGCCACCGATGAGGTTGATGACGGTGATGACGATGCCGGCGATCGCGTCGCCCTTGACGAACTTCGAGCCACCGTCCATCGCGCCGTAGAAGTCGGCCTCGGCGGCGACGTCGGCGCGACGCCTGCGAGCCGTGTCCTCGTCGATCAGGCCGGAGTTCAGGTCGGCGTCGATCGCCATCTGCTTGCCGGGCATCGCGTCGAGCGTGAACCGCGCGCCGACCTCGGCCACACGCCCGGCACCGTTGGTGATGACGACGAACTGGATCACGACGAGGATCAGGAAGATCACGAGACCGATCACGAGCGAGCCGCCGACCACGAAGTGCCCGAACGCGTCGATCACCTGGCCCGCGTAGCCGTCCCGCAGCACCAGGCGGGTGGACGCGACGTTGAGCCCGAGCCGGAAGAGCGTGAGCACCAGGATCAGCGACGGGAACACCGAGAAGTCGAGCGGCCGCTTCACGTACATCGCGGTCAGCAGCACGACGAGCGAGCCCGTGATGTTGACGACGATCAGCAGGTCGAGCAGCGCGGCCGGCAGCGGCACGACGAGCAGCAGGACGACGCCGACGACTCCTGCCGGCACCGCCATGGGCGCGATCGAGCGGTTCTTCACGGCGTCCTCCCGGAGGTCGCGGTCGTCGTGCCGGCCCGGGCGGGCCGGCGGGCCGCGCGTGCGGCGGCCCGGTGGTCGATGGGGTCGTCGGGCGACAGGGTCGGCCCGGTGGCCAGGCGGTGCCGGCCCGCGGCGGCACCCTTGCGGCGCAGCGCCATCACGAACGCGAGCACGGTCGCGACCGCGGTGAACAGGTGCGCGGGGATCTCCTGGCCGAGCTCGCACGTCGCGTGCAGCGCGCGGGCCAGCGGCACGTCCTCGACCATCGGCACGCGGTGCTCCGCGGCGACGGCACGCAGCTTGGCGGCCACCGCCCCGGCGCCCTTGGCGACGACGCGCGGCGCACCCGTCCCGGGCTCGTAGCGCAGCGCGACCGCGACGTGCGTCGGGTTGACGAGCACGACGTCGGCGTTCGCGACCTCGGCGAGCATCCGGTTGCGGCTCATGGCCATCTGCCGCGAGCGGATCTGACCCTTGACGAGCGGGTCGCCCTCGGTGCGCTTGTGCTCTTCCTTGATCTCCCGCCGCGTCATGCGGGTCTGCTTGCGGTTGCGGCGGAGCACGACGAACACGTCGGCGGCCGCGAGCACGAGGCCCGCGGCGATGCCCAGCCGCAGCAGGTTCGTCGTCCCCGAGCCCGCCTGGGCGAGCAGCTCGCCGATCGGCAGCCGGCCCGAGGCGAGGACCAGCGGGATCATGGACTGGATCGCGACGTAGAGCACGAGGCCGACGACCGCGCTCTTGAGCAGCGTCTTCGCGCCCTGCCACCAGGCCTGCGGCCCGACGAGCCGCTGCACCGCCGACTTCGGCTTGAGGTGGTCGAGCACGATCCGGAACCGGCGCGGACGCCAGCCGCCCTGCGCGATGCCGACGGTCAGCGCCACGACGACGACCCCCGCGAACAAGGGTGCGAGCGTCCCGAGCAGGCTCGTCAGCCCCTCGCCGAGCGCGGACAGCGCGCCGTCGGTGCTGGGGTTGCGCGCGATGTCGCGCACCGTGGCGAGCTGGTGCTCGGCGGCGCCCTGCGCGCGCGTGAGCACGGCGGGCAGCATGAGCGCGGCCGCGCCCAGGCCCAGCCACGCCGACAGGTCCTGCGAACGTCCGAGGCGACCCTTGCGGATCACGTCCTTCATCCGCTGCGGGGTGGCCTTCTCGGTGCGGTCCTGACCGTCGCTGCTCACGGCAGCACCCCCAGCATCTCGACGACCGACCGGTCGGTGAGCCCCTCGACCACGTGGGGCAGGCCGACGACCGCGAACCCGGACATCAGCAGCGTGAGCAGCACCTTGAGCGGGAACCCGAGCGCGAACGCGTTGAGCGCGGGCGCGACGCGCGTGAGCAGGCCGAGGCCGACGTCGGCGAGGAACAGCACGACGACCATGGGCCCGGCGATCTGCAGCGCCGCGAGGAACATCTGGCCGAGACCGCCGGCGAGGTTCTCGGCGACCGCCGCGGGGTCGAGGATCGCGTCGACCGGCAGCGCGTCGAACGTGCGCACGAGCCCCGAGACGACCACGAGGTAGCCGTCGGTGACGAACAGCAGGACGAGCGCCAGGAGCTGGTAGAAGCGCTGGAACACCGCGCCGCTCGTCATGCCCAGCGGGTCGTACCCGGACGACACCTGGAACCCGCCGAAGATGTCGATGAGCCCGCCCGCGGACTGCAGCGCCGAGAACACGAGCATGACCCCGAACCCCAGGGCGGCGCCCACGAGCGCCTGCGCGACGAGCGCCGCGAGGAAGGCGGCCGTGCGCTCGTCGGCCAGCGGCTCGAGGCGAGGCGCGACCGCGAGCGCGAGGCCCAGGGACAGCGCGACCTTGACCTGCCCGGGGATGGCCTTGTGCGCGAACGGCGGCGCCAGGACGAAGAACGCCGCGAACCGCACGCTCGCGAGCATCACGGTCTCGACCTGGGCGAGCGGCATCGTCAGCGCGATCGGCCCCACGTCAGCCCCCGACCAGCGACGGGATGCGGTCGAACAGCTCGTGCGTGAACGTCACGAGCTCGGTGATCATCCAGTGCCCGCACACCATGAGCGCGACGCCCGCGGCGAGCGCCTTGGGCACGAAGCTCAGCGTGATCTCCTGGATCTGCGTCACCGACTGCACGAGCGAGACGACGAACCCCACGACGAGCGCGCTGACCAGGACGGGTGCGGCGAGCTTGGCGGCCAGGACGAGCGCGTCGAACGCGACGTCGAGGACGGCATTGGTATCCATCAGCCGCTCCCGGTGTAGGAGCTGACGAGCGACGTGACGATCAGGCCCCAGCCGTCGACGAGCACGAACAGCAGGATCTTGAAGGGCAGCGAGATCATCACGGGCGGGAGCATCATCATGCCCATCGCCATGAGGACCGCCGACGTCACGAGGTCGATGACGAGGAACGGCACGAAGATGACGAAGCCCATGATGAACGCGGACCGCAGCTCGGAGAGCAAGAACGCGGGCACGAGCGTCGTGAGCTCGACGTCGGCGGGCGTGGCCGGGTTCGGCTGGTCCGCGGCGCGCGTCAGGAGCGCGAGGTCCTGCTCGCGCGTGTGCGCGAGCATGAAGTCCCGCAGCGGTCCCTGACCCACGTCGACGGCCTGGCTGAACGACAGGTCGCCGGACAGGTACGGCTGGACCGCCGCGTCGTTGACGTCGCCCAGCACGGGCGACATGACGAACAGCGACAGGAACAGCGCGAGCCCCGCGAGCACCTGGTTCGGCGGGACGCCCTGCAGGCCGAGCGCGTTCCGGGTGAACGCGAGGACGACGAAGATCTTCGTGAAGCTCGTCATCATGAGGATCAGCGCGGGCGCGACCGACAGCAGCGTGATCGCGACGAGCACCACGATGGACGAGCTGGGCGTGCCGTTGACACCGTTCAGCGAGACCGAGACGGAGTCGCCGCCCGGGGTCGCGGGCGCGACCGGGTCGGTCGGCGGCGCGGGTGCAGCCCACGTGGGGCCGGCGGCCAGCACGCCGATCACGACGAGCGCGCACGTCACCGCGAGCAGCAGGGCCACTCGTCGTACCCGCGACGCCCCCACCCGGGCGGACCCGGGGGCGAGGACGGCGCGCGTCACCGTCTGACCGTCCGCTCCTGCAACGAGCGCACGAACGTGCGCCACGTGTCCGGCGCGAGCACGGAGCCGGCGAGCGGACCCGTGAGCTGACCCACCTTGCCGGGCTTGACGGCCGCCCCCACCGCGGCCGCAATCCCGTCGTCGTGCGTCGTGCTCGCACCGTGTGCCCGCTCGAGCTGCGGGGCCCGTCTCGGTGCCGGAACCCGTGTGCGCGGCGCCGCCGACGGAGGCGGGGCGGGCGGTGGCACCACCGGTCCGAGCTCCGTGAGCATCGTGACCTGCTGCTCGCCGTACCCCACGAGCAGGCGGCGCGTCCCGATCGCGACGACCGCGACCCCGGAGTGCCGCCCGATCCCCTGCCGGCCGACGACGTGCACCTCGTGCTCGTCGCCGCCGCGCCGTGCGACGCGCGTCGTGGTCCCGCTGAGCCTGCGCCCCGCGTACCAGATCAGCCCGACGACGCATGCCAGCGACAGCAGCACGCGTCCGACGAGCATGAGGTCGTCCATGGGTCAGCGTCCGTCCTCGTCCGTGACGATCTCCGTGATCCGGACGCCGTACGCCTCGTCGACGACGACGATCTCGCCGCGCGCGATCAGGCGGCCGTTGACCATGACGTCGGCCGGGCTGCCCGCCGCGCGGTCGAGCTCGAGCACCGTGCCCGGGACCAGGTCGAGCACCTGGCGGACCGGCAGCGTGGTGCGGCCGATCTGGGCGGTGAGCGTCATGTCGACGTCGTAGAGCATGCGCATCGAGCTGCGCTGCGTCGGGACGCGGCCCGC
>NZ_LFKW01000157.1:6351-6888 GCF_001040865.1 Cellulomonas sp. A375-1
GCGCACGCGGACCGCGAACCAGGCGATCGCGACGCCGTCGTGCTGCAGCGCGAACACCTCGGCGCCGGGCACGAGCACCTGCGCGACGGGCTCGGTGCGCACCTGCTCGAGCACGCCGGCGCCGAGCGTCTGCGCGGCGGCCTCGAGCGCGGGACGCAGCGCGTCACCGGGTGCGAGCCGCGCACCGGCCGCGGCGCCGGCCGCCTCGACGTCCGCGAGCGCGTCCGCGACGACGAACAGCAGGTCGGCGCTCGGCGCACCGACGAACGTGGCGACCACGGCGTCGAGGTCGGTGGGCACGTCGCCCGCGGCGCACGGCACGGCGACGAGCGGGACCGACGACGGCACGAGGGCCGCGGCGGCCTGCGCCACCGCGCTCGCGTCGACGGCGGCGACGGTCTGGGACGTGATGGTCATGCGCGGTTCTCCTCGGTGACGGCGACGACGCGGCACGCGAGCCGCGGCCCGTGGCTGCCGATCGCGGCCTTGGCGAGCACGACGTCGTCGACGACCACGTCGAGCGGCTCGGTGGACGGG